>JADFNE010000026.1 GCA_022563535.1 Myxococcales bacterium | reverse complement strand
TGGAGCCCCGGCACTGGCGAAAATCCTCCCACAGGAAGTGGTCTACCAAGCCGCCGAGTGGCTGGGAATCGAGTGGGCCAGCAGTAGCGATCAGCCCTCCCACAACGTGACTAGGTTACCTCTCTCGCATATCCGACCAGAACCCGCATGCATTGATCAAGTTGGGAACAGTCATGCCACCGTCGAAGGCGACGGGGAGATCGCTGTTGTTTCAGGATCGAATTGGCTAGACGACGGCTCGATCGATTCCTGGTTCGATGGCGTTGACATCATTCGACCCCCGGCCCGAAACTGGATCTTCCACGAGGTTCTCCCGGCGAAAATCGTTGCCATGGTCGCGGGGGCTGGTGGGGTCGGCAAGGGGCGGCTGTGCCTGGCCATGGCTGTTTCCGGTGCAACGGGTACTGAGTTTGGACCATTCAAGCCGATAGGCCCTGGAACCTGGATCATCATCGGGAAAGAAGACGATCGAGAGGAGCTGCAGCGGCGACTCGACGAGACAGTGCGCAACTGGCCGGGAGAGAAGTTCAATGACGAGCAAATCCGCCTTCTCAAGCAGAATCTAATAATCCCTGAGATTCGACCGGGCCTGAAATTCGGGACCGAACTGGTAGAAGAACTCGAAGAGTTCTGCGACCGCCGCGACACCAAGACTGACGGCATCATATTCGACCCGTACTCTCGATTCTGCGACACCGCGTCCGGCTTCTCGATGAACAGTCAGGAAGGCGCTGCCGAGAGCCACAACTGGCTCGGACAGATCCAGCAGGCAACGAACTCAACTGTCGTAGCCGTGCATCACCTCAATCAGTCTGGACACCAAGACCTGCAAATCGGGCGTCAAATGAATCCGACCCAAATTACCGGAAACATGCAGATCACGGATTTTTCCAGACTCGTAATTCAGCTTGGCATCGACTCCAAATCCAATGCATCAAATGCTCGTGGGGGACGCATTATCAACGTCCAGGTAACAAAGTCCAACTACACGATGCTGCCTGATGAGCCTTGGAAGTTTGAGATTCTAGAAGGAGGAGCAATTGTACCGGCCACACTCGATAGAGAATCAGGTGCTGTTCGTGCGGTCGTGGAGATCATCGCTGCAAGCGAGGGCAAGGGGATTACCCGTGGCGATTTGATAGATGCAGCGAAATCTCAGCTTGGACTCTCCAGGCAATTTACTCAGCGTGCGATCACTGCTGCGCAGGCCGACGGTTCCATCGAGTACCGCGGGAACCGCAAAACAAAGGGCGATTTCAGGCTGTTCCTAGCTGAGTCAGGACCAAAGTCAGCGGTCGGGTCTGAAAAAGACTCAGGACCGGGCGGGATTAACCATGTGGAATAGAAGAGAAAATCGCGAATTCATTCACGACCGTAGGCTCTTACGACTGGTTCTATATAACGCCATGATTTCACTGAAGAATCATTGCCGACTATCAGGCCCCCTAAAGGGGAGACCTACCGGCGGTCCTGAATACCGCCTTGGTCTCCTGTCTCTCTGGAAACCCAAACTGACTCCGATCTTTGCGGGAGGTGGCGACAGCCGCACTACCTCCTGCCAAGCACAATCAACAAATCCCGCCGAAGTTCAGTCTTCTTCGGCCAGTTCCCTCCCAGCACAGCAAGCAGCAGCCCGTATCAACGGGAGCCCCAACCCGTACTGGCATATCAAGCGGTGAGGTAAATAAATGAACAATGGATTCGCAAAGGCTGTCTCAATTGCAGTTGGCATCGCGAAGCAAAAGCGTGTAAAGCTGGCAGAACTTCAGACCGCCGTTGACTCGGGTGATCTTGAGCGATTGATGTTGGCAGCGAAGAACTGCCTAAGGACAGAAGATGATCGAGAAGAATGTGATCGCATTGCTCCGAGTGAGCAGTGCCAGTCAAGCAGCTGAGGGCAAAGAGGGACTCCCTGTCCAACGAGATGACTGTCGGCGACTAGCCGAATTGCACGGCCTTACGATTGTCCAGACGGTGGAACTTGATGGCGTTTCGGGAACGGCAGTCCTCGCCGATCCACGATTCACAGCCCTTCTAAGTCGCCTGCGCGAACCTAGTATCGACGGGGTGGTACTCAGCGCCTTCGATCGCCTGTTTCGCCGGGGTCGATTCGGTGATTACGAGATTCTGGACTCCTTCATCGATTCGAAGACGACTTTATACACGCCCCAAGGCGTCTACAACCTACGCAATGATTCCGACGCACTTCTCAGCGTCATCAACACAGAAATCTCTGCTGCCGAGCGCAAGAACATCATCCGCCGAACAAGCGCAGGCCGAGAGCGAAAACGTAGAGAAAAAGGCTGGAAGGCTGAGGCCGGGAATGTGGGAGTGCCCCGCGGCGTCGAATTTGACCATAAAGAGAAGCAGTGGAAGTACATCTACCCGGAAGCCGACCGAGTCCGAAGGATATTTGAGATCTTCCTCTCTGGTGAAACCAACTTTGCAGAGATTGCTCGGCAGGTGGGCCTCAAGGGCTCCGATTCGGTCGCAAGTGTTCTTCGCCAGCCCCTCTATATGGGTGTCTACCGCGTAGATCGGCGTTGGCTGGGAGGCGGACGCTCGGTCCCCCGGGACCCCGAAGATTGCTATGAGCACACGGCTTTCGAGACACCTCTAGTCACCCCAGATGATTTTGAAAAGGTCCAGCAACGGCTGACTGAGATCCGGGGGGCTCGCCCGAAACTTCCTAAACTTGCAGACCGCCCCCTCGCTTACCAAGGGTTCCTGGACTGCGCAGAATGCGGAAAGCCAATCAATTCACAGTTCGACCATCGCCAAAACACTTGGGTCTATCGATGTAATTACCGTGACCTGGTGAACGGCAAACGGGAATATTGCTCGACTGGACAGATGACAAGGGACAAAGTCGAGGCCGCAGTTGGCGCAGTTTTGGAGCGTTGTCTCGGTGATCCAGAGACGCTCCTTCAACTGATCGAACAGGGACAACGATCCGAGAGCCAAGTAGCGAGCCCAGATGCTCGTGAGACCGAGCGTCAAATTGCTGAGCTTTCAAACCAGAGACGACGGGTCATGGACGCCTATCAAGCCGGTGCAATCGAGATCGCCGATCTCACGAAGCGAGTCTCTGGAATCGACGGTGAGATTGCAGCACTGAGATCCCTTCAGAATCGAACGGAGAGGCCACTAGAAATCGACACAGACGCAATCGAAGCTCTTGCGGATGTCTTTGTCTCATGGACAGAACTAAGCCGTAAGACGCAGCATGAGCTTCTGTCGAGCATGCAGATCCGAATCCGGTACACGAAGATCGGAACCACCCGAACTTCCACACCTGCAGTGAAATCAGTCACTCTTGGATTACTCGGCAATGCAGTCATCTACAAGAAGATGAAGAGGTTGGGGATCCAGTAGCGCGGGTCGAGAGGGCATCGGTCTATCCCCAACAAGCAGTCAAGTTGCAGGTGTGCGGCAATATCTCAGCACCATGGGAATGCTCCAGCGCCGTATTCGACAATTCGCGTGCCCGATTCGCGATCTGACCGCGCGAAACTGAAATTCAAGGCTCGGGTGGTCGATATAAAAGCTCGGCACGAGTCGAACGACGGGGAGCTGTATGGCGAAGCTGCAAAAAGCGCTTCCGAAAGAGGATTCACTACCGCTGTTGAGCGCAGGCATCGCGACGATTTGGCTCGTCGTGGGTCTGGTGGTTCAGTTCAACTACGGGCCCCTGCTGCGCGAATCTCGCGAAGCCCACTTCCAGGCCGCACGCATGGTCGCGCGCGACCCGACCATCGCGGTCAGCGATGACCAGATGAGGGTGGTGCGCGCCGTCAATCCCCATTTCGAGAACGACTCCCTGCTCGAATTCATGCGGAAGAAGTCGGATCGCAGCCAAGTCGAACTGGCGCAGTCTACCTTTGACGGCATTGTAGAAACCGCAATCTCTACCTTGAACCAGCATCCCTTTCGTCGGCTCGGGCTGATTCCCGCGGATGGAACCGCAGTTGGACTGACAGCGCACGTTCTCATTCACGATGGAATCTTGCACCTGATCGCCAGCGTGATCCTACTGATGCTGGTGGCCCCTTTGCTCGAGAAGCGCTGGGGACCCCTGCTTCTGGCCGTGAACACCTCGCTCATCGTGCTCGCGAGCGCGGGTGCCTACATGCTCTGCCATCCCGACAGCAATCGGGCGCTCGCCGGGGGATCGGCGCTGATCGCCGGGCTCGTGGCGGCAGTGTTGATTCGTCAAAAAGATGAACCCGTCGTTTTTCTGCAATGGCTCTCACCCTGGGTCAAGACGAATCTGAGCGCACCCGCGTGGGCACTCGGCGGCGTCTGGCTGGTGTACGAAGCTTCGCTCTGGGTGATCGGCCAGGGCGCGCTACCGCGTGGAATAGACAATGCAGTCGGATATTCAGCACACGCGGCCGGTGCAGTCATCGGTGGCGGGCTGGCACTGCTGATCGCTGCGCTGGGTCTCGAAAAGAGCGACGCGCCCGCTACCCAGGGCGCCTCCGGAAGCATGCCGCGCAAGGCCGCACACTTCGATCTCAAACGTGCCCTCGCGCTCAGGGCAAGCGGTGACACAGACCGCGCCTTCTTCATGCTCGAAGCTGAAGTAGAGCGCAGCGCCCGAAACCGAGACGTCGTGATGGCGTACTGGGACGTGGCGATCGAACTCCAGCAAACCAAGAAGGCGGCACCCGCCGTGGTGCGTCTGATCGAAGAGGAAATGCGCCGGGGTGCCGACGCGGTTGCGAGCCGGATCTGGGGACGGCTGAGGGAGCACGCGCCCGATGTTCTACTCGATGCCCCGACACTGATCCGCCTGATTCCGAGTCTCGGACGCGAGCAGGGTGAAGAGGCTGTCACCATCGCGCTGCGTCAGGCACTCAACGAAAATAATCGCGGCCTCACCCCGTCCCTCGCGGCCAAGGCCGCGCGGATTGCAGTTGAAGTCAACACGCTACTTGCCGCGGAGGCGGCCAAGCGCGCACTCTCTGCGAAGAATCTCGACGACAAGACGCGCGCGGAGATGAAGATGCTGGCCGAGGCCCTGGCGCCCAACCGGCCCGAAAGTGCCTACTCCCAAACCAGTGGTACGAAACCTCAGGCCAGTGCTTTCTTCGAAGAGACCGACAGAAGTGCTTTCGGCGAGGCCACTGATTTGAGTGAGATGGCCCGCGAAGATTTTCCCGATGGCGCAATCACCCAGGCCGTTCCGGACAGCGTTACCGCCGAAGGATTCGCGGTCGTGATCGAAGGCGTGGGGCGGAGCGTCATCGCGTTTTCGCGCATGCGTGCACTTGCCGTCGTCGCGGTACACGGTCTCGGCCCCAAGCCGGTCGTGTTGTTGGACATCCTGATTGACGGCGGTGGCGACGACCATCCCCTCACGCTGCTCCGAATGCGCTGTGATCGCTTCGATCCCCGCATCCTGGCCCCGGAAGCCACGTCCCAACAACTCGCGATGCGATCGATCGTGCAGAATCTCGCGGAGCAGGGGGTGCAAGTGCTCGCGGATATCACCGCGCAGACAACTGACGCCAAGCCGCTCTTCGAATCCATCGACGCTTACCACGACAAAGTGATCCGGCCGACCGCGCAACGGTTCGCCTGAGGCCCAGAGCATCGCGAATCCGCCTGAGCCAGAGCCGCGATTTGCGCATATACTCGCATCCAACTCGACGGACTAGCGTGCGGACCTCCGCACCGGACATGGAAGCGGACCCACGAAAATGAAGGTGATGGTTACAGGGGCGGCGGGCTTCATTGGCTCCAATCTCTGCGAGGCGCTGATCGCCCGTGGCGATGAAATCATCGCGGTCGACAACTTCAACGACTTCTACGATCCCGCGCGCAAGCGATCCAACGTTTCGGGATTTCAGGATCATTCGCAGTGCGTGTTTGCCGAGGCTGACATCACCGATGCCAAGGCGATGTCAAATCTGGTCGAAACCCACCGCCCGGATGCCATCGCGCATCTCGCGGCCTACGGCAATGTCCGCTACTCGATCGGACGCGCACCGCTCTATACCGCGGTCAATATCGTGGGGTCCGTCAATCTGCTCGAGGCGGCGCGCGAATTCGGCTGCAACCGCTTTGTGTTCGCCTCCACTTCGTCGGCCTACGGCAAAACCGAGCAGCTCCCGTTCATCGAAACGGATCCCTGCAACCACCCGCTCGCGCCCTACCCCGCTTCGAAGAAAGCGGTCGAGATTCTCGGTTACACCTACTACAACCTGCACGAAATGAACTTCACCGCAGTGCGTTTTTTCAGCGTCTACGGTCCGCGCGGTCGGCCGGACATGATGCCCTTCACGATCACAGACCGGGTTTATCGAGGCAAAGAAATCACCCTGTTCGATGCCGGCGAGATGAAGCGCGACTGGACCTACATCGACGACATCGTCGCGGGCGTCATTGGCGCCCTCGACACCCCCCTCGGATTCGAGATCATCAACCTGGGTCGCGGTGAACCGGTGCTGATGTCCGACTTCGTCACCATCGTTGAATCGCTGATCGGCAAGACGGCAATGTTGACAACCCCCGACGCTCCGGCAAGCGAACCCAAGATTACCTTTGCCAGCATCGAAAAGGCACAGCGACTGCTCGGCTATGCGCCTGCCACTCGGGTCGAAGACGGACTCGAAAAACTCTGGAAGTGGTATCGCGACGAGGTCGCGGACTAGGCGTTCAGGTATGAACTCAGCCGAGAGCGGGTGCGGGAGAACCAGTTCCGAACTCGACCGCGGCCCGTGAAGCGATCTCGGCGGTTCGCCCGGTGGATCAGCATGTCGGCGACCGAACGCCGGTCGAGTTGGGCCAGCAGGGTCATTGCCTCGCTGCACGGCGGGCAACCGTCCAGGTGGCGCATCGTGGCCACGTATTGGGAGTACGCGAGCCCCTCTCCGTCCCGGTGCAGGGCAATCAGGTCTTCGGCCTCCGGGTGACGATGCGATCCACCACAGGCTTCGCGCATCATCGCTTCCACGTTGGACCAATTGGCCACGACGATCGAGCAATCCTGACAAACTGGATAGTGCGCGCGAAAGTCACGCCATTCGTCGAGATGGGGCTCTACCAAAAACGCGGGCAGGTCGAGCTCGAGAGACTTGAGGCAACTCTTGACCCGCTCGTCGTCGTTTTCTCGCAAGCTGCGACCATGCTTGGTGCAGCGTTCCCTGAGATCCCAAATGCTCTCCCGCAGAAACCTCTTTACCATGCGCAACGGGATCTTCCGCTGGGCCGCAATTTGGTCAAAGCTGCGCCCCTCTCCAAATACATCGAATACGACTTGTGATCGCTGTTCCGGGAGTCGTTCGACCTCGATCCTGAACTGCTCGACCAGCGACGCCGTATCCGGGGCACTCTGCTCGTTCATCCGACTGCTCTCGCACCAGGGCAATTGACCGTCTTCAGTCCAGTCCGTCGTCGCGCGCAAGTGCTGACTCAGGGCGGCGAGGGTGGTACGCCGCAGTCGGAATTCGATTTCGTCGCTGGCAAACCACGGTGACTTGAGCAGCCGACCCAGTACGTCTTGCACGAAGTCACCCCAGCGATCGGCGAAGTCGTAGGCCCGATACTCGACCAACAATTGTGTCACCATGCGAGTGGTTTTGACCAATGCGATGGGCGAACCCGCTCGCAGGTCTTGAATCAAGTGATTGGCGAGAGGAATTGAGCCTCGGGAATGGGTCTGCACAGGCACAGGATATCAGTTTCGGCGCCCTTGATCTGTGAACTTCTCGATTGACGGCAAGATTCGCGGCCGAGGCAAAAGCCCGACAAGCAAAAACCTGAGAAGACCCGGTCCAACCTGCATTTGAGGGGAAAATCGCGCCACTTTCGTGATGTCTTGTTTCGTAAGTGTCGCTCGCGATCAAACGGGCAATTCCCTCAAATTCGCAGCTATCCTGTGCGAGCCGCTTGCTCGCGCGCTTGCCACGCAGGCTGCTTGGGGAAATCTCGTATTGAGGCGCTGGCTCAGATCGCGGAACAAAAAAACCTCTCCGACCCCGGGGATGCAGCCTGGCATCGAGCTTTTGGTGCTCGAGGGCACGGACACCGGGCAAAAGTTTACAGTGGACGCCAACGAGGTGATGATCGGTCGTCGGCTCGGCGATTCGGAGCTGCCCGGCGCAATCCTCTTGCACGACTCGAGCGTCTCGACCCGCCAGGCGGTCATCCGCCAGACAAACGGAAGTTTTGTCATCGAACATCTGAGCGAGGCCAGCAATCCGACCCTGGTCAACGGCTCTTCGATCCAATCGGCAATCCTTGTCGCTGGCTCGCAGATCCAGATTGGACGCATCTTGATGGACGTCCGCAATCGCGAAGGAACCGCACTCGCAGACTTCACTGAACGCTACGCCCCCGCCGTGCCCCTGAATCAACCCGGGAGCCATTTCGGCAGCGAGGCCGTGGAAATTCCGGCCAGCGAGATCCAGCTCGGCGGCGAGTTCTCGGTCGAAGGCAGCTTCATGGACATCGACATCGTGAATTCGATCGGCATGAAGGAAGACATCAGTGAACCCGAGCGAATCATCGTGAGCTTCGAGCGGTTTCGTTGCTTCATCACAAGAATCGTGAACGAATTCCAGGGCCACGTACTCAACAGCAATGGCGATGAACTCATCTGCTTCTTCGCGTCGAGTCTCGATGCAATTCGGGCAGGAAGTGCCGTTTCCTCACGCCTCGATCTCTTCAACCAAAATGAGAACACCCTCGACGCAGCGTTCCGCCTCCGCATCGGCGTGCACTCTGGCAAATCTCTGGTCGATCTCAAACGCGGCATCGCCTACAACGCGGTGCTCGACGTTGCGGGGCAGCTGCAGAGAGTGGCGAAGCCCGAGCGCATGACAATTTCCGAACAAACAATGGCGGCTCTACCCAGGGGACTGCCTTTCAAATTCATGGGTAGATTCGATCCCGAAGACCTGGACTACTACACGCTCGATGGCGTGATCGACTGACGGCGGGCCGTGGGACTGGGAGTAGGAACAGAAGGCTGCGCGGTGCCCTGCCCGCTCAGTCGTCCACTCGCTCGATGGAAGCGCCCAGAGCCGTGAGTTTTCCCACGATGTTCTCGTAGCCGCGATCGATGATTTCGGCGTTCTGCACCACGCTCGGACGTTGCGTCGCACAAAGCGCGGCGATAATCAGCGCCATGCCGGCGCGGATGTCCGGACTCCGGACCGTCTGCCCCACCAACGGAGTCTTGCCCGATATCACCACCCGGTGTGGATCGCAGACAATGATATTGGCGCCCATCTGAATCAGCGGATCGACGAAGTACATGCGACTTTCGAAGAGTTTTTCAAAGAACAGCACCGAACCGTGGGTCTGGGTGGCCAGCACGAGCATGCTGCTCATCAGGTCCGATGGAAATTGCGGCCAGGGACCATCGTCCACTCGGGGTGTCTTGCCGCCAACGTCCTGGCGAATCCGCGGCACCTGATCGCCGGCGAGATAAATCGAATCCGAGCCGATCTCCAATTCGATCCCGAAGCGCTCGAACAGCCGGTGGATCATCCAGTAGTGACTCCCGCGAATCCCCTCGACGACGATGTCGCCGCCCAACGCTGCGGCCAGGGCGAGGAAGCTCCCGGCTTCGATGTGGTCTCCCTCGATCCGATGGGTCGTGCCGTGCAATTTCGTAACCCCGGTCACGACCAGGGTGTTGGTACCGATGCCCGAGATTTCTGCCCCCATCTCGACCAGGAGCGCGGCCAGATCCTGCACATGAGGTTCGCTGGCGGCGTTGCGAATTTCGCTCACACCCTCGGCGAGCACCGCAGCCATCAGGATGTGTTCGGTCGCCGTGACGCTGGCTTCGTCGAAAAACATCACGCTGCCGCGCATCCCACGAGGCGCGACCAGCTTGTAGGATTCTGGGTCGACTCGACAACCCAATTTTTCGAAGCCATAGAAGTGCGCGTCGAGTCTTCGCCGCCCGATCATGTCCCCGCCAGGCGGGTGCACCTGGGCTTCGGCGACACGATGTAGCAGCGGAGCAACAAACAAAAAACTCGTACGGTTCTTCTCGCACAGCTCCCAGGGAATCTCATGGGTCACGATTTCGCGCGCGCGGATGCGAACTGTCGATTGCTCGCGAGTCACTTCTGCGCCCAGATACTTCGCGATCTCGAGCATGGATTCGACATCTCGGATCGCGGGCACATTTTCCAATACGACTTCTTCGTCGGTGAGGAGCGCAGCCGCGATCATCGGCAGCGTGGCGTTCTTGTTCCCGCTGACCCGGACGTGCCCCTTGATGGGGCGCCCGCCATGGATTACAAAGTTGCTCATCTTGCTCCCCCCCCCCCTCTTGCACAACGTCGCGCCAACGCGTTCGGGCGGCGCACGGGCGGATGATGCGGGGCGAAGCACGATCGAGCAAGTTTTATCGCTCCCCAAACGATGTGTCCGCGCTACCCTCGTACCGCGTGCAGCCCCCCGCACGGTTCCCCAGAAACTCAATGCATGACGTTTGAACCCGCGAACACGCGAAAACAGGCGCACGTCGGACCCCGCCCATGACAACTGCAGTGCTGGCCGAGAAGCCATCAGTGGCCCGGGATATCGCCAAGGTTCTGGGCGCGACCCATCGGCGCGACGGGGCCCTCGAGGGCAATGGCTACGTGGTCACCTGGGCGATCGGCCATCTGGCCTCTCCGGCGCAACCTCATGAGATCGATGCCCAATGGAAGCGATGGAGTCTCGCCAGCCTGCCGATGATTCCCAAGCACTGGCCTCTGCGGGTCTACGAAAAAACCCGGCACCAGTTCGAAATCATCAAGCAAATCCTGTGTGACCGAGACATCGACGAAGTCGTGTGTGCCACTGACGCCGGTCGCGAAGGTGAGCTGATCTTTCGTTTTATCTACGAAGCGGCGGGCGCAACCAAACCCGTGCGCAGGCTCTGGATCTCGTCACTGACCGACGACGCCATTCGCCGGGGCTTTGCCGACCTGCGCCCGGCCCAGGAGTTTGACGGCCTGGCCGACGCGGCCCGGGGAAGAAGCCGCGCCGATTGGTTGGTAGGGATGAATCTCACGCGGGCCTACACGCTTCGCCAGGGCGGGCCGCGAGAGATGCTGTCGGTCGGTCGCGTCCAGACACCCACCCTGGCCATGGTGGTGGACCGCGAACTGGCGATCCGCCGATTCGTTTCCGAAGACTACAAGGAAGTGCGCGCGGTCTTTCGGCCGACGGAGAATGCGGATCAGGGCGTCTCCTCGTCGACCTCGTACGAGGGCGTCTACATCCGGCCGGAGACCCATGACCTGGCGCCAGCCCCTGCAACTGCAGCCGATCACGAGAGCAAGCCCCCGGAGCAGGACTCGAGCCAGCGGGGGTGTCGCCTGCCGGTCGACGGGAGCGAAGCCCAGCGCATTGCCGATCGCGCGCGCGCAGGCACTGCACAGGTTCGTTCGGTCAGCGGACGTCAACGTCGGTTACCCCCTCCGTTGTTCTATGACCTGACTGAGCTACAGCGCCACGCAAATCGACTCTACGGTTTCTCCGCCAAGAAGACCCTGGATCTCGCACAGGCGCTCTATGAGAAGAAGCTGCTGAGCTACCCGCGAACCGACAGCCGAGTGCTCACACGAGATGACGCCAAAACGCTTCCCCGGATCGTCGCAGCCATCTCCCCGGGTTACACCGAACTCCTCGCGGAGGGCTGCGGCAGCCGCCCACTGGGTGCGAGGTTCGTCGACGACGCGAAGGTTCGCGATCACCACGCTCTGATCCCAACGGACACTGCGCGTGGGTCCAGTCG
The DNA here is from genome assembly GCA_022563535.1 of Myxococcales bacterium. Lineage (NCBI taxonomy): Bacteria > Pseudomonadati > Myxococcota > Myxococcia > Myxococcales > Myxococcales bacterium. The sequence continues at coordinate 46,234 of JADFNE010000026.1, read as the reverse complement.
CCTCGGTCGCGACGAGCAGCGTATCTACGATCTCGTGTGTCGTCGGTTGCTCGCCGCCTGGCATGAAGATCATCTCTATTCCACAACCACGGTCATCACCGCGATCACACAATCGGAGAACGATGAATCCGTAGCGGCGGACGTGGATCTGTATCGCAGCACCGGAACCAAGCTGGACCAGGTCGGTTGGCGGGTGCTCGACCCACCCCTCCCGAGCGCACCGCGCAAGACCGAAGTTCGCAAGCCGAGAAGCGCCGCAGCCGCCTCGCTTGCCAACCGTGACCCGGAACTCCCCCCACAACTTCGGCCGAATCTGCCAGTTGAGATGCTCGAGGTTCATGTCGACGACAAGGCAACCCGGCCGCCCCGTCGCTTCACGGAAGCAACGCTGCTGACCGCGATGGAAACTGCCGGCAAAACCCTGGATGACAAAGATCTGTCGGAAGCCATGCGCGAGTGTGGGCTCGGAACACCCGCAACCCGGGCCGGAATCATCGAGATCCTGATCACCCGGGCGTATCTCAAGCGTGAGAAGAAGACATTGCTGGCGAGCGACAAGGGCATTCGCCTGATTGGACTGGTCCATCCCCACAGCAAGAGCCCTGCGATGACCGGCCACTGGGAGGCGAAGCTCCAACAGATTCAAGACGGCAGCGTCAGCCTCGAACGATTTATCTCCGAAATCGAACAGTACGTGCGCGACGTCGTGGCGAGTGTCAAACACGACGACGCTGCGAAGGCCAGATCGACCGCAGGGGCACCACCCCGCGCCAAAGCTCGGACGCAACCCTCCCGCGCGAAACCATCCGGTGCGGCAGCCCGTAGCGCTCCCCCCGCGGCACCAACACTCCAAGACACATCGGCCAATGCCCCACCCAAGGTTCCGACTCCCTCGAACCGCTTGCATGGGCTGCTGCGCGATCGTTTTGGCTTCGAACGATTCCGGCCGCATCAAGAAGAGGTGTGTCGCACCCTCACCGAGGGAAGCGATGTCTTGCTCGTGATGCCCACCGGGGCCGGCAAGTCCCTCTGCTATCAGCTTCCGGGCATCGCCCGGGCGGGAACCACGCTGGTCGTCAGCCCCTTGATCGCATTGATGGAGGATCAAGTCATTGCGTTGAAACAGCGCGGGTTCATCGCCGAGCGCATTCATTCGGGGCGCAGCCGCGAAGATTCGCGCCAGGTTTGTTTCGATTATCTGGCCGGGCGACTCGACTTCTTGTTCATCGCTCCCGAACGATTGAGCGTTCCGGGATTCCCCGAGATGCTCGCACGCCGCAAACCCGCGTTGATCGCGATCGACGAGGCCCACTGCATTTCCCAATGGGGCCATGACTTCAGACCCGACTACCGAATGTTGAAGGAGCGCCTGCCCTTGTTGCGACCGGCTCCCATCGTCGCACTGACCGCGACCGCGACCATGCGGGTTCAGCACGATATCGTCGAGCAACTGGCGGTCCCGGGCGCACAACACTTCATCCACGGGTTTCGCCGGGACAACATTGCAATCGAGGTGGTCGAACTCAAACCCTCCCTGCGCAACGACACCGCTGCGCGGCTGCTCAGCCCGAGCGACCGTCGACCCGCGATCGTCTATGCCCCGACGCGAAAGAAGGCAGAAGCCCTCGCCGACGAACTCGGCGAGGACTATCCCACCGCGGCCTATCACGCCGGCATGGATCCCGAGCGAAGAGACAAGGTTCACGCCGCCTTCCTGGCCGGATCCCTCGAGGTCGTCGTTGCGACGGTGGCCTTCGGCATGGGAATCGACAAACCCGATGTTCGCAGCGTGATCCATCTCGCCCTGCCCGGCAGTGTCGAGAGCTACTATCAAGAAATCGGTCGCGCGGGGCGCGACGGTCTGCCCTCGCGCGCATTTCTCCTGCACGGCTATATCGACCGCCGCACCCACGAATGGTTCCTGAACCGCGATTATCCCGACACGAAGGTCCTGGCCAAGATCTTCGCAGCGCTCGGAGATCAGCCGATCGACAAGACCCGGCTACAGCAATCGCTCAAGCTGGACCCTGAGGAATTTGAACGGGCGCTCGAAAAGCTCCGGATTCACGGCGGCGCAGTGGCGGGTCCCGGAGAAGCGACGACCCGAGGACACGATCGCTGGCGCGAGCCCTACCGCGCCCAGCTCGAGCATCGCAAAGCACAACTCGACGAAATCGCGCGATTCGCAGACAGCCGCGGCTGCCGGATGCTGAGACTCGTCCGTCATTTTGGCGACCAGGCCGATTCCGAAGACTCTTGTGGGCACTGCGACTTCTGCGCACCCGCAGCCACCCTGGTCGCAGACTACGGTGAAGCAACCCCGGCGCAGCAGAGCGCAATGGAGCGCATCCTCAAATCCCTGAATCGCGAGAGCGCCCCGAGCAGCGGAAGACTATTCAACGAACTGTTCGGACAAGACTACGACCGGGGGCTCTTCGAGGTCCTGCTCGCGGCGCTTCACCGCGCGGGCTACATCCACATCGAAGAAGAGAGCTTCGAAAGCGAAGGCCGACTGATCGAGTTTCAACGTCCAGTCATCACGCCATCCGGTGGACGAGCCGGTGCTGCGGAGATCGCGAATGTGCGCATCGCGGCAGAGGGGCTGCCGCGCAAGAAAAATCGTCGCCCTGCAAAATCGAAGCGCTCCACGCGATCCGTAGCAAGGAAGAAATCGTCTGCGCGGAAGAAATCGCGCACAACCAGGAAGCCCCGGCGTAGATCCTAGGAACCGGACTGCCAGTCATGACTCCCGGTCCTCCTTTTTCCCCCAGTTCTATCGAATCTACGTGCGTTCTTCTCATATCGGAATTCTCAATTTCCTTGCCGCTCAAGCCGAAATATGAGATTGCACAATCGCGTAAACACAGGTTCAATTCCCCGCGTCACGATCATCGCCAACCCCAGCGCGAGATCTCTCGGCGCTGGATTGGAGTCAAGCATGCCTTCCTATTTTCACGACGGAATCACTCTCTATCTCGATCGTCTGGCCGACTGGGAGTCGTACTTCACCTTGGCCAAAGGCGACGACGCAGATGTCGAAAGTGAAACCGAAGCACTTCGCAGTGTGCTCGAAACCTGTGCTTCAATTTGCGAGAAGATCGAAGCCGATTGTCGTGAGACCTGGGACGTTCCGGCCGAGTTGATCGACGGCGAGGTGATACTTCCCGAGGCCACGCAAAAGGCCTACGACCTGCTGAAAGAAGCGGGGCTCGTCAGCCTGAACGTTCGCGAAGAATTCGGAGGGTTCGATCTATCCGGGTTCGTAAGCAACGTGGTCATCCAGATGATCTCACGTGCCAATCCCGGTTTGATGACGATCCTTGGCCTGCAGTCGGGCACGGCCGAGGACATTCAACGCTACGCCTCACCCGAACTGTGCCGGGAGTTCCTGCCCCGCTTTGCCAGTGGTGAAGTAATGGGGTCGATGGATCTTACCGAGCCTCAAGCCGGATCCGATCTGGGGGCGATTCAAACTCGCGCCAGCGACCACGGCGAAATCTCGAAGCTCAACGGCCAGAAGATCTTCATCACCAACGGCGGCGCCGAGGTGCATCTCGTGCTCGCTCGCGACGACGACCACTACGAGGAATCGAAGGGCAGCACCAAGGGTCTTTCGCTTTTCATCTGCCCGCGCACCCGACGCGATGGCAGCCCCAATGGCGTCATCGTCGAGCGACTCGAACACAAAATGGGCATCCACTGTTCGCCCACCGCGGCAATTCGCTACGACGACGCCGACGCGTACCGCATTGGCGTCAAGGGCGAGGGATTCAAGGCAATGCTCGACTTGATGAACAACGCTCGAGTCGGCGTGGCGGCCCAGGGAATCGGCATCGCAGAAGCCGCTGTTCACGAAGCCATCCAATACTCCAAGCAGCGCAAACAGTTCGGCATCCCCATCGGCCAACAACCCCTGATGAAAAACCTGCTTGCGAGAATGGTGCGCGACCTCGAAGGCAGCCGCGCCCTGCTCTATCGCTGCCTGCTGCTGCTAGATCGCAATAACGCCATCGAACGACACATGGCTCGAAACCCGGATATGTCCGAGAGCGAGCTCAGCGAGTTGAAACGCATCCACGAAAGAAACTCAGTGCGAACGCGTCTGCTGACGCCTCTCGCAAAGTACCAGGCGACCGAATCTGCGGACTGGATCACCCGCGCAGCCATTCAAGTACACGGTGGAATCGGATTCATGGCCGAATCCACGGTCGGCAAGCTGCACAATGATGCGATCATCACCACGATCTACGAGGGCACGTCGGAAATTCAGGTGAGCTTTGCACTCAAAGAGATCGGCAAGGGCGCGCTGACGATCGTCTTCGACGAGCTCCACAAAGAACTCGATTCCCTGGCTCGGCCCGAACTCAGCGAACTCGCCAAAAAAGTGCGAGTTGGGATCAGCCAGATCGAGGACGCCTCGATGGCCCTGGCCCAGGATTTTTCCTACGCCCTGCTCTGTTCGAAGCCTCTGGCCGACATGGTGATCGCCGTGATCGTAGGCTCGGAACTCCTGCTTCAGGCGGACGTGGCGCCCGAGCGAGAAGATCTCGCGGCGAGCTGGGTCAATCGCAAGATGCTCGACCTCGCAACCGAGGCCAGTCGCATCCAGTCAGGCGGCATCGAGCGGCTCGAACGCTGTGAGCGGATCGTCTCGCTTCTCGACTGATCTCGCCCAGGTTCTCGCCCAGGTTCTCGCTTAGACGCTCAGTCGAGATTTCGGCACTCTCGATAGAAGTCGTGGCAGTTGTCCCGCAATGCTTTGTCAGCCCGCTGACGCATCGCCGCGCGCGGATGCTGGTTCAGGCAACCGCTGATGCCATAGATGTCGTTGTAGCCCCACTCGATCTCGTTGCGCAGCGGCACAAAGTGCTCCTGAATGACCTCGTAGATGGGCTCGACCTTGAACTTTGGATTCTGGAGAAAGTTCAACAGCAGTTCGATGTTGCAGTTCCCTGCCCCGCGCCCAATCCCGTTGACCGTCGCATCCAGCAAATTGACGCCGCGGATGATTGCCTCCTGGGTGTTCGCGAAGGCGAGTTGCTGATTGTTGTGGGCGTGGAACCCGAGTTCTTTGCTCGGCGCGTGTGTGCGGTAGAGATCGATGTAGTGCGCGACCTGCTCGGAATAGAAAGCACCGTAGCTATCGACCAGGTACAAATAGTCGGTCTCGTCGCATTCGTTTACCGCTTGCAGCCCTTCGATCAACTCCGTTTCAATGGCCACCGACGGCGCCATGATGTTGAGCGTGGTCAGGTAACCCAGATCTTTGCAACGTTTGACGAGTTCGAGTCCCTTGTCGACGTCCTTCACGTAACACGCGGTCCGAATCATGTCGAGATCCGTCTGATCGCGCGGCTTGAGCGCAGCGACATCGACTCTTCCGACGTCGAACATCACCGCAAGCAGCGGGCGAGAATCGGTTTCATACGAATTGACGACGCGCTTGATGTCATCGTCGTCGCAGAAGTTCCAGGCACCATACTGGTCGCGGGGAAAGTCCTCGCTCTCGCAGAGTCTCTTGCCAATTTCGAAGAAGTCGACCGCGGCGTCGCACGCTGCGCGATAAGTCGCCTTGACCAGGTCATCCTTGAACTGGTAATTGTTGATCAGGCCCCCATCTCGAATCGTACAATCCAGAACCTTGATCTCGTCTCGAAACATCTTCGACCTCCTGCTGACCCTCTGGGCATTTTCACTCAACAACCGAACGACCCACCTGACTGTGTGGAGTCGAACCCGGACTGCTCCGGCGTATTTCTCAAAATACCGTCTCGGAATCGGTCGGACCGGCTCGCGGTGCGGGCGCAAACGACGCCTGGCCACAGCGGGCCGAGCCGGAATTGCCTCGTTTCGTCGGTAGGTTAGCGAAGTTTGCCCCCGATCGCGGGAGGCCGACGGGCGGCGGCACCTTCGAGTCCTGATCCCCGGGGGAATGGTATGCTAGGCTCGCACTTTCTTCGCAGCGGCGACGCAACCGCCGGACTCGGAGCGCGACCACCAGGCTGGAGCAACCGAGTCTGATGGGCTGCGATCGATCACCTGAACGCTTGAAAGGGAATGCATGAAGATCGTGATCGAATACTGCGGCAAGTGAAACTACTTGCCTCAAGCCACCAGTTTGGCGGCCTCGATACTTGCCACTACGGGCAACGACTGCACGTTAGTTGCCGGCGAGCGAGGCATATTCGATGTGAGTTGCGATGGCAACCTGGTGTTTTCGAAGCACGCTGAGGGTCGTTTCCCCAGCGACGATGAAATCCTGAAAAAATTGCCTTGAAGCAAGCTCTCAAGTCATTCCGGTCTCTGCAAGCCTGTACAGAATGCCCGGGTCTGCCGATGAAGGCATTGGGCAGCAGTGATTTTGTTTTGGCGCACCGAGCGATGGCTTGAAAATGTTTTAAGCTCACGGCCCACTGATGGAGCAGACCCTTTGAAGCGCCACTTGAAAATACTGATTACCGGCTCGGCGTTCGCCGCATTCTGCCTGGCGAGTTCGGGATGCACGCTGGCTGGATCGACGGTTTCCATGCGAACCGGTGACGCGGCTAATGGTGGCGACTCGGAGCTGTCGACGGATTCGAGCCGCCGGAGAGACGTCTACAGCGACGCCGAGACTGACACCGCGGAACCGCAGCAGTGGAGCCGCCTGGTCAAGGAAGGACGGCAGCATTTGCTCCTGGGTCGCCACGCCGCCGCCGAGCACAGTCTGCTGGCCGCATTCAAGCTCTCGAATCGCTATCGGTCGAGCGATGTACGGCGCCGGGTGAGCTTCAAAAACCTCGAACGCCTGGCTACGAGTTATCGGCGGGATCAAAATGATGCGGCCGCAACTCGAGTGCTCCAGATCATCACCTACGAAACTCGAGACGAAACTGAGTTCTCGTATCCGGGCCTCAGCGATCTAGCGCTGGAACTCGGCGGACTTCAACTGCTCGCGGGCGCGACCGCAGAAGCCAGTGTTTCCTTTCAGCGCGCCCTCGATCTGAGAGTGCAGAAAAGCGGTGCAAATTCGTCGACGTTGATCGAGCCCTACCAGAGACTCTCGCAAGCGGAGATCAGTATCGAGCAGTTCGATCTCGCGGTCGAGCACGCTGAAAAAAGCCTCACCCTCTCTGAAAATCTACTGGGACCGAAATCAGCGGAACTGGTGAAGGCCAGACTCTTCACAGCCACGGCGTATTTCGAGGTCGGGCGATACGAGGATTCGGAAAAACTGTATCTGGCCGCGCTCGAGACCTTGCGCGAGATCAATCCTGTGAGTGTGATTGAGACCATCGCGCTCAACGGAGTCGCGCTTGTCTATCTCGAATCGAACCGCCTCGACGAAGCGCTCACAAACGTTGACCTCGCACTGAAGAACCTCGAAGAGTTGAAGATCGGTGGCATCAACCGCGCCATGGTTCTCGATACCAAAGCCCGGATCCTGGCCGCCGACGGCGAGACCGAATCCGCCTCCCGCCTGTTCGCCGAGGTGATGGCCGGATTAAAAGCCGCCAAGCCCACGGATCAAAAGGTACTGTTCGAGTCGTTTGAGAGCTTCCTGAGGGACCAGAACCGCATCGACGAGGCGCAGGAGATTCGCCGGCAGATCGATGAGTTGGGCGGCCTGGGCCCAGATCACGAATCGGCGACCCCGGATCCAACCGGCGAGAGCGACATCGCAGAGGAGACTTCGAGCCCCTCTGTCGAGGCCCAGAGTGCCCCTGAACCGGCTGAGGTGAGCACCTCGATCTGGGACCTGCCATCCGCGCCCTGATCGACCCGATTAAAGAAAACCTGTAGTTGCTCCGATTTTACTGGAGTGGGGACGCCGCCGTTCACCACGAGCGAGGATCCCCGATGCCACTGGCAGAAGAGCCCCCGAGCGATCGAGGTCCGGTCCCCGGATCCAACGAGACGCTGCGCGTCTTGCTCGTTGAAGACAATGCGGATTACAGCGACTTGATTCGCACGACTTTGAACAACCACGGATTCGAAGTCACTCACTCTCAATATCTCGACGCCGCCATAGAGCGACTCGAACAGAATCACTTTGACGCCCTGGTGCTCGATCTCGGTCTGCCCGACGGCTCCGGCATCTTCACGCTGGTGAGCGCCTGTCGATTCTCGGAGGATCTGCCGATCATTGTCCTCACCGGCAATAGCGACCGCAGCCTCGCCATGGCAGCGAGCGAAGGTGGGGTACAGGAGTACGTGATCAAAGATCGGGTCGAACGCAAGAGCATGCCCGGTTTGATCCGACGCGCCATCGAACGGCATCATCGCAGGCAGTCGCTCAACCCCGTCAATCTTCCCGAACGCCAGAGAATCCACGATGCCGTGAGAGATCAAACCACCGGTCTCGCCAACGACATCTTGTTCGAAGATCGCCTGCGACAGTCCCTCACACGCGCCCAGCATCAGCAGCGCAACTTCGCCTTGATGATGATTCAACTCGACGGATTCAATGCCGCTTGTGAATGTTGCAGCGCAGAACCTTGCGACCGGGTGTTGCGTCTCGTCGCCGACGCGCTCGGGAGACTCTTTGGCGCCGAAGACACCGTCGCTCGAATGGGTGTAGATACCTTTGGAATCATTTTGGGTGAAGTGGGATCCCAGAGCGACATCTACCAGGCAGCCGGCCCGGTGATGACGGCCCTGGCAGACCTCGAACTCCCCGATGGCGTTCACCCATCGCTCACCCAGCTCACGGCTCGACTCGGCGCGGCACTCTTCCCCGATCAGGGACGGCGCCCCGAAGAATTGCTCAGTTGTGCGCTCGGCCAGCCACTGGCTTCAGCGATCCTGGGAGCTGGCGAATACCAGTTCACTCCGCCGTCACGGATGGGCTGATCCCAGTTTCGGCACCAGCGGGCAGGCGTTCGGTCAGGAGACTCTCGAACAGACACGGGCCTTCGATTCCCAGCCCATGGCGCCACAGTGGCTGTGGACTGCGCGCAATCAGGCGCAGACCCGTGACATCGAGGTAGTCCGAGTAGTCGTAGATGGGATGCAACGCGCACAGGCGCAGCGCCCAGGCGAGCCAATTGATCGGGCGGTAGTAGGCCGCGTACAACAAGCGTCGAGCCGGGTTGCGACCGGGAGGCGTGAAGTCGGCGATCAGAAGTCTTCCTCCGGGTGCCAATAGCGATGCAAGGTGTCGCATCACCACGACCAGGGTCTCTTCCGAAAACACGTTGAGGACAAAATTGGCCACCACCGCGTCATAGGGCGCGGAGATCGTGTGGTCGAGGATATCGTCGTGTACGAGTTCGGCTTTGAGGCCCGCGTTGTCCAGGCGCTTGGCCACGCGACGCAGCATCGGCCGCGACAGATCGAGACAGGTGACATCGACTCCGCGCCGGGCGGCCAGCAGCGCGTCTTCGCCAGCGCCGACCCCTACGTAGAGCACCCGCTGCCCCGGCTCGAGTGCAACCACTTGTGACGCCTTGACTCGCGGGATCGCGCCCAGTGAAATCACGGAAGCAATCCACTCGTAACACCATGCGAAGCGATCGTACGAATAGCGAGTCCGGATCATCTCGGCGCCGCGGCGAAACTCAGGGGGCCGCAGGTGGCATCGGCGGGAGCGGATTTGGGATAAATGGGAAATCTGGCGAGCAGGCAGCACCCGCCGTGCAAGGCGCTAACGATGGCGCAGCGACCGGCGCTGCCGGTGGCGCCAGGCCGGGCGGTCCGGCAGCCACCGCGGGCAGCAGGCCCGCGAGGTCCCCCGGAGCGAAGCGGTTGGCCAGCCCCACCTGAACCTCGAGCGGAGTACACTGCGCTCGCGCGAGCAGCTCGAGGGGAGCGTGACTGGCGACGGCGGTATACAGCCGTTCTTTCGGCTTGCTGATCGTGCACTGGCCCGGGTTCGAGACCATGCGCTCACTCGAGTTGCCAACGCGTTCGACACCGAGCGCATCATCTCGGCTGCAGATCATCGACACCGTCCAGACCTTCTCGGTGAACACAAGCGCTTCACTGTTCGAACGGGCGTCGGCGACTAGAAGTCCCGGGGTCGAGATGCTTCCGGTGCGACTTCCGTTCCCCATGTCGATCATTCGCACCTGGCCCTTCTGGAGATCGAGAGCGGGTGGCCCCATTTGCTGAATCCCGAAGCGCATCGTGCTGTTCCCGGCGAGACGCACATAGGCATCCCCGGACATGATCGCGAGCCCGGGGTCTTCCATCGTGGTGATCAAGTCGTCGCGATAGATCGGGGAATCGCACTCGAGTCGCCGCGCTTCCTCGCCGGGGGCCTGGGCATAGGCTTCGCCTTCGACGCTGACGACGTGACCGACGCTGGTCGCTGCCGAGGCCGCAAGTGGCGCAAACATCAGCGCAACGACGAACATGAACACATGGATGGGGGGAATTGTTTGCAATGGCATCTCTCTTTCCTCTTCTTTTGCTTCTCTTTACTTCTACTTCTACTTCTATTATCGCTCAGGGAAACTTCAGTTCGACATACGCTCCGACGACGTGGCGCTTGTATTTGAACACCGGGGTATTGGAATCGTTGAACGTGTACTGGTAACGACCGGAAATTTCGATCCGGTTCTTGAATTCTCGTGCCAGTTCGAGGTTCAGCTGGAAGCTGTCTTCGTTGCGATCGGATCCCGTCCGGGGTGGATTCGCATAATACGACGCCTCGAGAAAATCTCTGCGCGTATAGGATCCACTCGCATCGAGATCGACCTTCAAGGGCAGTTTTGCGCGCACGCCAAACTTGATCTCGTGGGCATCCTGATCCCACTCTCCCCCATCCGCAAAGTACTTCGCGAAGTGGTAACCGGCATAGATCGTAGGTTCGACCCGTATGAGCAGAGTTACGGGGAGCTCGTGATCGCAGCCCAGGCGAAGACCGATGCCGTCCTGATTGAGCAACTTTTTGTATATCGATGGCACGGTGATTTCGTAGCGATAGTCGGCAGCATGCAACCCGAGAGTGCAGCGCGTCGTGCCCCACCTCCCCCATCGCTCTTCGACGAGCCCGGTGAGATCACCACTGACCACAAAGGGGTCTCCGCCGAACCAGCTATAACCCACATTCATGCGCAGACGACCGAGGGTCGTGGGGCGAAATTCGCGATCGACCCAAGCGGACGCGGCGATGTAGTGCTGATCAAAGGCGACGAGGTCATCGTGGGCATTTCCCGAGTAACTGACCATCGCGCCTACGGTATTGCCTTTCACTTCGAACAACTCGGCACCCAGCACCAGAGCCCAGACGCCGCGCACATCGTCGTCGCCCGAGATATTGCTCGGCAGCTGCTGCGACTGCCCACGCAACACGACGTTGCTGTCGTGCTCCACGCCGACCTTCAGGCTCGCCCAACGCTGTAAATCAGTCTGTCCACCGCGATGGCGTTCTGCCTGCAGTGCCAGCAAGCTCTTGGCTTCGCGAGCCCAGGCCCCGTCGGGCTCTTCGTTCATCACGCGGTCCGCTGCGCTCTGAAGTGGCTCGTTCTCGTCCAGGCTCTGCCATGCCAGTGCGGCATAGTAGGACGCCACCGGCTCCACGAGATTGGGGCCGCGGGTCGCGGCGCGTTCGAAGGCGAGTGCCGATTCTCTCGGTCGGTCGTCACGCATCAGCAGCAGCCCCGAGTAGAAGTCGACCAGAGCCTGCTCTTCGCCGACCACTCGCGCATTGTCGAGCGCCGTCCTGGCGCCTGCGTAGTCCTGTAGATGGTAGAGGGCAACGGCGCTGTACAGGCTCACCCCGACCAGAGAGGAGTCCAGCTCAGTGGCACGCTTCAGTGAGAACAGCGCCTTGGTGTACTGCTGCGCCTGGATCGCACATTTGCCGATCAGCCGCTCCATTGCGGCGTCGCGCACGGGGGATGCCTCGGCGATCGACATGGCTTCGGCGCACTGCCCGGTCGCCGCGAGATGAGAGGCGCGTATCAGTTGGAGTGCAGCTCGCTCGTCGGCCTGATCGGCCCTGGCGTCGCTAACTCCGAGTACAAAAAAAGAAGCGAGGAGCGCACATGCAACTGTGAGCCCCTCGCAAAAATGTCTCTTTCCCAAATGATCCCCTGTCACTTTGAACGTTAGGCCCGTTTGCGAATCAGCGCGAGGGCTGTCAGACCGAGGCCCAGCATGCTTGCAGTGCCCGGCTCGGGGATTACGGTGACATAGGCTCCCGGGACGAGCTGCGGGAACAGGAACCCGGGCTGGCTAGGGTCCGCCAAGGGAAGACTGCCGAGGACTCGGTAAGTAACGCCGACATACACGACTTCGTCGTCCAACATGGTTCCGAGTGCCAGGTCGACGAAGTAGAGATCGTTCAGCTTTGCGGTCTGGAGGGTGAGGGACTGAAGATCCGACGGGCTCGTCCCCAACGAACCCGATCCGTAGTCGACGGATACGATGTTGCTGACGAACAACGCAGAGGGGTCCGAATCGACGAGAATCAAATGCACGTCATAAGGCAGGGCGGGATCATCGGTTTGTTCGGTCTGGAAGGTGACTTTCCAAACGACATCGAACACATTATAGGTATCGCTGCAGTTATCTTCCGTAAACGGGCATCCCTGGAAGCTCTCCAGGTCCACATGAAGCAAAGACGAATCCGCAAATTCGGAGTCAGACGTGGTCGCCTGTTCGAACGTCGAAAATTCGTTGAAGGTCGAAATCGTCGGATAGGTCTCAGCGTCCCAGTCATATCCGTAGCTATAGAGACCACCGAATTCGGGGCCGTCGAATGGAATGTACGTGACTGCCTGAGCGCTCGTCGCAGCGAACAGCGTGAACACCATGAGAGCAACGCCGCCCAATACGGAACTCGCAAATCGCTCTCTCACTTGGTTCCAGTTGAAATCAGCACAACCAAACGCCATCGAACAAAGCCTCCAATTACGATCGCTGCTGCGGGCGGGGCCCCGAAATTGGGGCGCACGCCATTCCCAGTGCAGATCGCAGAATCTCTTCAGGCTTCAGTGGTTGGAGATGCCGAAATGTGGCGAGATCGATTCGTTTTTTATCGGGACAGAGACCCAAGCACGAAAAGATCGAGATAAATCAGTGGATTTGCCCGGGCGCTGCCTGTGCGAAATTTCGCGGACGCGGACCAGGCGCTCAGCGCACGACCAGCTCGATCGTGCGCCGAAAGCGTCGGTGGATTTCTCCGTTGCGCACTTGTCGCGCAGACGCCAGAGCGTCGCGACGGTCGAGCCACGCGACGATGCGCAGCAGATCGGAGTCTGTAGCCCGTACACAGCCCGCTGAGATCGGTTTGCCGAGGACCCGGCGATCCGAGCCACCGTGCAGCGCGATGGCGCCGTCCGCTGCGAAGGGGATCTTGACGGCGCCCATGGGCGTGTGGAGCGATGCCGGTTGGGCCACTGCGCCCGACCGCTCAGCCACCGGCCCGGGGCGCCAGGAGGGACTCAGGATGATCCTGTCGAGGGGAAACCGGCCAATCGGGGTGGGCTGTGCAGGAGAGCCGAGTGCCACCCGTATGGTTGGCCCGCGTTCTCCACTGTGCGCATCGCGCACGCTGAGCCGAAAGGTCGACAATTCGATCTCCATGACCAGCGCTGCCTGGACGTCGATCTGGGCGACCGGGGCGACCTGGGCGACCTGGGCGTAGACATCGACGTCGGAATTCGCGCGGGCGGCGTGGAAGGCCGACAGGGTCGCGCACAGTATTGCCGTGGACGTCGCAGTCGTAAGGACCCGCAGGCGGGCTCGGCGAGCTGCCACCGGGTTCGCAAGGCCGGCGGGAAAATATCGAGAATCTCGGGAGGGATTCCGAATCACCTGCCGATCATATCAGAGGGATCGGGTCCCAGGCCCCTATTGGCTCAAGCAAACGTATCGATTTTTTGGCCCCGAGTTGGATCGGTCTTTGCCGCTTCCCTGCGCTGGTTCACGGCATTCTGCTCGGCGACGCGCGCGGCATCTCGGGCTTCCGCCCGACGCTCGGTTGCCCGGGCCTTGGTAATTTCAGGCCCAGATCGCTGACTTGAAGATTGGATCGAATCGGATTCCAAGATCACCTACCCCACTTCCCTCCGAGCAAGCCCTTCCTTCCTTCCTTTCTATCGGCCAATCGTCAGAAAATCGTCGAAAACTTTCCATAAATTCCGGACGAATTGCGCACGAACACTTACCCTTCTACGCACTTCATCTCCATTTACGCGCAAACCCAGCATTCCTCACCACGGAGACCCGCAACGGCGGAGCCACTGGGGAGACATGCTCGTCAACATGCAGCAGATCTCAAAACACACCATGCAGACCTACGCACCCGCGGATACTGAGAAACCCACCACCGTCCCCCCGGCGATCCAAGACTGGTTTCGATGCTTGTCAGACGCAGGACACACGTCTCACCTCGTGGGCGAGTGTGTGCTTCAGATCGCGCTCGGACGGCGGCCCAATCACTACCGCGCCCACAGCCCAATATCGCGCAACACGCTGCTTTCCCTGGCCCTCCGGTCGATCCCCACTGGCCGCGACTCTGCAACCGTCACCATTCCGACCGCCGCGGGTCCCCTCGATGTACTCACGAACCGACGCTTGTCCCAGACCGTCCTCGACTTGCAATCGACTCCCTTCGCAATCCTCGCCCTGGCACTCGACCCGCTGACTGGGGAGCTGATCGCGCAGGATCGGGCCCCGGGCGACATCGCCTCACGCACGCTTTCCCCGGCCGACGATGTTTCAGCCCGTGCCGATGACGGATTTGCCCTCGAAGCGGCTCGGCTGATTGCGGTCTACGGACTCCGTCCCAGCAAAGCTTTGTTCGAAGCTGCGCGAAAGATTCCGGTGGAAGTGGCACCCGCTCGACCCACCGGGCTGCGACGTCAGTTGCGCGAATTGCTGTTGGCGCCGGACGTTCGGGCGGGTCTCGAGTTTCTGCGAGATTGCGGAGCCGAGGCAACACTGGTGCCTGGCGCTCGCGCCGATGCCGCGGCAATCGTGGCCAACCTCCCGGCTGAGCTCCGGGTGCGATTCTGCGCGTGGTTCCAGGGCGCTGACCCCAAGGATCTGCTGCGAGGCCTGCGATTCGGGGGCGAGTTCTCGTCCACCCTGTACCGGATGCTCGATCATCACCCGATCGACGAATGGGTACAACCAAACCAGGACCCAAGCTTGCGCCGCCTGCTCAAGCACCTGCCGCCGTCCGAAATCGCGGACTTGCTGGCCCTGCGCGGCGCCGAAGCTCGCGTCTTGCGTGAACTCGGGCGTCCCGCAGAGGCCGCTCAACTGCTGGGCCGGCTCGAAGCACTCGAGCAGCGAATCGACCGGATGCGCGAAGCACAACGCAAACGTCGGGAACGCACCCGACTCGTGATTTCGAGCGCACAAATCATGCAGACACTCGATTGCACTCCCGGACCCGAAGTAGGCCGAGCGATCGAATATCTCGAAGACATCGTCGCTGCCGACCCCGGCGCCAACAACCTCGAAGCACTGTTGAGCGCGCTCGAACAACGGCGGACCGATCGATGAAAGCGTTCATGGATTGCGTTCGCGAGGCGTGTTCAAGGCCGGTCTGGTCCCGGGGAGTCGAGTTGACCCGCGCCGACGCGGTTCACGGCATTTCCGAGCACGACAGTGACATCACCCTGCAAGTCACCAAGCGCGGCGGGTTGGTGACCCATACCCAGATCCTCTATCTCGACGATCTCGAGTGGGAATGCGATTGCCGCAGCAGTGACGATCCGTGTGAACACGTTGCCGCCGCATGCATCGCGCTGCATCGGGCTCGCAAATCCGGTGCGCGCCTTCCCACGACCCGTGAGCCGATGGGGACCCTGCGCTATCGCCTGCGGCGAGGCACCCCGAGCCTTTCGATCGAGCGCGAGATCGTTCACAGCCGCGGGATCCATCTGCTCGAAACCACCCTCGACGCCCTGGCGAGCGGACGAATTCCGGGACCCAAGTTTGTCGCCACCCAGGCCGATCTGGCCGTCGAACGCGCATTGGGAACCCGGCGTCGCGGGGTCGTGCCCCCCGGACTGCTGCCGGCGCTGTTCTCGGCCCTCGAAGACTGTCCCGACATCACCCTGGACGGGCGCGCGGTCGAGGTGTCGAGCGATCCCCTGGTTCCCCACTGCCGGCTGGTCAATGCTCCGGGGGGCTTTCGGCTGATCCTCTCTGTCGGTACGGACGTGACGGAAATGCTCGGCGACGGGGTCGCACTCTGCGGAGAAACCCTGCGCTTGCGAGGAAACACGCACCTCAGCGGTCGCGAAATTCACGAACTCGTGCGGGGTCGCTTCTTTTCTCACGCCCAGGTCGCGGAATTGGTCACGGAAGTGCTTCCGGAACTGCGCGAGCGCATCCCGGTGGATGTCGAAGCCGACACCCTGCCCGACACCAGCACGACGGAATTGCCGCGCATCTCCATTCAGGTCGAGCGCCGGGGCGACACGCTGAGCGTTTTGCCCCTGCTGGTCTACGGCAATCCGGCGATCGCCCGGGTCGACGGTGAACATCTGGTGCACATTCGCGGCCGGATCCCCATGCGGGACAAGCGCGCCGAGTCGCTGCGGATTCAACATCTTCGCGACGCGCTCGGCCTCAGTCCCGGTTATCGAGTCGACTTCCGCCAGGGCCAGGCCCTCGAATTCGCCGCGCGTCTCGCACGCTGGAAGGGGGAAATCGAAGGCGACGACCACCTCGCGTTCTATCTCACCGAGGACCTCGAGCCCGATCTCGAAGTTGCCGGCGACCGAATCCGGATTGCCTTTCACTCGCCCAGTCCAGCGGGTACAAGCGACCCGGCGAGGGCAGAAATTGCGGACGGCGAGCAGCGGGTCGCCGCGACCAGCGATGTTCTGCGCGCCTGGCAACAGGGAGACTCCCTGGTACCGCTCCATGGAGGTGGCTTTGCAGCGCTTCCGGAGGATTGGCTGGAGCGCTACGGAGATCGGATCGCAGATCTCCTGGCAGCCCAGCCCGAAGACGGTCCGTTGCCGACGAGCGCAATGCCCGATTTGTTTCGTCTATGCGAAGACCTCGATCATCCGCCGCCGGCTTCCTTTGAACGCCTGCGCCCCTTGCTCGAAGATTTCGATGGCATCCCCCGCGCCACCCTGCCCGGGGACTTCAACGGGACCTTGCGCGGCTATCAAGTCCGCGGGGTCGACTGGCTGATCCTGCTGCGCGAACTCGAACTCGGCGCCCTGCTGGCCGATGACATGGGGCTCGGCAAGACGGTTCAGGCCCTGTGCGCCATCCAGGGGCCGACTCTCATCGTGTGTCCGACCAGCGTACTCTTCAACTGGGCGGAGGAGATGCAACGCTTTCGGCCGGGTCTTTCGTTCTCTCTCTACCACGGCGCCGGTCGCGAATTGGATGGGAAGGCCGAGGTCACCCTCACCAGCTACGCCATCTTGCGCCTCGACATCGATATCCTGAGTGAACGTTCGTGGCAGACGGTGGTTCTCGACGAAGCGCAGAACATCAAAAACTCCGACAGCCAGGTCGCCCGAGCGGCGTACCGACTGAACGCGAAGTTTCGCGTCGCCCTGACCGGAACCCCGGTCGAGAATCGCCTCGAGGAGTTGTGGAGTCAGTTCCATTTCCTCAACCCCGGCTTGCTCGGAGGCCGCACCCACTTTCGCAACCGCTACGCGCGACCCATCGCCGAGGGAGACCCAAACAGCGCCGCGCTCTTGCGCGAACGCATCCGGCCCTTCTTGATGCGTCGCAAAAAGCAGGAAGTCGCGCCGGAACTACCGCGCCTCACCGAACTGGTGCTCCACTGCGAACTCAGCGACGAGGAGCGTGCGGTCTACGATGCCGTGCGCGCCGCGACTGTCGAACAAGTCGTCGCCCAACTTTCCGAAGGGGGCAACGTACTGGCCGCGCTCGAAGCACTGCTGCGGCTGCGTCAGGCCGCTTGCCATGTTTCACTGGTTCCGGGACAGCAAGCGACGGGCTCTTCCAAACTCGAACTACTGCTGACGCGCCTCGAGCAAGCCATGGCCGATGGACACAAGGCCCTCGTCTTTTCCCAGTGGACGTCGCTGCTCGATCTGGTCGAGCCACAGCTGAATCAGGGCGAAATTCCGTTTGTTCGGCTCGACGGTTCGACCCGGGATCGCGGTTCGGTCGTGAAACAGTTTCAGTCCGAAGACGGTCCTCCGGTCATGCTGGTCTCCCTCAAGGCCGGTGGCACGGGACTGAACCTCACCGCCGCCGACCACGTATTCCTGCTCGATCCATGGTGGAACCCCGCGGTCGAGGACCAGGCGGCGGCGCGAAGTCATCGCATCGGACAGACGCGGCCGGTCGTGGTTCATCGACTGGTGGCCCGGGATACCGTCGAAGAGGGCATCCTCGAACTTCACGCGCGCAAACGCGCCCTGTCCGAAGTGGTGCTGGGCTCGACCGACGAGGCCCAGGGTCTTACCCGGGAAGACTTGCTCGCGCTGCTCTCCTGAATCTCTTCGTTCCCCAGGGGCACAAGCGGGCACATCACGCCCTCAGCTGAGTTTCGGCTCCCGAACCCACGAAGTCAGATTCTCACCCCTAAAGTCGGGTGTAATTACACCCGAAAGACCTCTCATCACTCGGGAACGTGCTCAAATTGGCGGGCGTTCCCCACAAAGTTGGTGTGAGTCCTTGCTGCTGGGGAACCCCGGTTTTCCGCTGTGAGGGCAGCGCCTGAAAGCGACAGACGCAAGCCCCCGGAGTTACGACAGCCATGCCCCCCCATCCCCTTTGTGCCGCGGCCCCCGTGCGCGTTCGACGCCCGTTGTCTCTCAGGCACAAGATCGCCGCGATCGGGATCGCGACTCTGTTCGCATGCTCGATCGTTGCAGGCAGCGCCGCAGCCGACGCCTCGGATGAATCTGTGAAATCTCAGCGGGTGGTTCGCTACCGTCCCTCTCTCGTCCCCCCCAAGGTCCGTCAACGCCCCGCCCTTTTGCCCCAGACGCGCTATACGGTGCGCAAGCAAATCGAAAGCATCGAGCCTATCAGCTGGCTCAAACGCTACGGCGAAGTTCAGGTGCGAAAAATCAAGCGCTAGCCGGCCCTAAGAAGCTTCGCGACGGCGTTTCACAGCACACGGACCTTGATCATCACATCCCGCGCTCGAGGGAGGCTGTTCGTACGATGGCCGGTGCACAGACAGATCCCTATGCGATCTTGGGTGTCCCTCGCGATGCCGACCCCAAGACCATCAAGAGCGCCTATCGCCGGCTCGCTCAAGCCCATCACCCCGATCTCAACCGGGACAATTCGATCGCCGAGGAACGTTTCAAGCAGATCTCCGGCGCCTATGCCGTGCTCTCGGACCCGAAGCGACGCCAGGCCTACGACGAGTTCGGAAGCATCGCGATGGATCCGAACTTCAACGCCGACGGCGCCCGCGCTTCCCGCCGCAATCCCTTCGGGACGGCCTTTGAAGGCAGCGGCGGCTTCGGGAACATTTTTGACGAATTCTTCTCGAACAGTGCCGGGGGATTCTCGCGCCAGCGCGGCCCGCGAAAAACCAAGGGACGCGATCGCGAAGTCGCCCTGCAACTCGATCTGCGCGAGGCCTCCGAAGGCTGCGAGCGCAGCGTCTCGCTCGGGCGTGCGGGGACCCCGCGCGGCGGTGAAATCCTCCGGGTTCAGATTCCGCCCGGAACGCGAAACGACGGGCGCATCCGGCTCGCCGGAAAGGGCGATCCCGGTGCCCACGGTGGACCTCCGGGTGACCTCTACTGTCGCATCAAGCTGCGGCCTCACGCGTTTTTCCGGGTCGACGATTTCGATCTGCTGCTCGATGTCCCGATCAGCCTGAAGGAAGCCATGCTGGGCGCCGAGATCGAAATTCCCACGCTGACGGGACGCGTGACCCTCAACGTTCCGGCCGGGACCGACGAGGGCTCTCGCTTGCGGCTGCGCGGCAAAGGCATGACTCGACCCGGTGACAAACCCGCAGGCGATCTCTACGTCACGCTCTTGATCCGCGTCCCGAAAGATCTCGACCAAGAGGCCCGGGAGCACGTCATCGAACTCGACAAATTCGGCCCCGACGATTTGCGCAAACACCTGCTGGACTGACCGGGCGCGCAGCGAAACGCAAGCTGGAGTAGACGAACCGTGAACACCGCAATTCTGACTCTGATCCGACACGGCGAAACCTCTGCCAACACTGGAGGTGTATGGCACGGCTCAACCGACACCCCACTTTCGGAACGCGGCCGGCGACAAGCGCGACGCGTCGCTGAGCATCTGGCCATGGCAAGCGAGCGCTACCACCACATTTATTGCAGTCCGCTCGAGCGCGCGCGCCATACGGCCGAGGCGATCGATGTCGGCCTCGGGTTGGGCGTTGCACAGGATCCAGGGCTCAGGGAATACGACCTGGGGAGTTGGGAGGGCAAGACCTACAAGGACTTGCACGACAACTACCACCTGTGGGACAAGATGAAAGAGGACCCCGACTTCGCCCCCCACGGCGGGGAGAGTCCCCGGCAAGTGGTCGAACGGTACGTTGCGGCTCTACAGCGTATCGCGGGTGCGCATCCGGGCGAACGGGTGATCGTGGTGGGCCATGGCGGTGCATTCAGCATGGCGCTCGCCCATCTGATCGAGGGCAGTTATACGAGTTGGGGGCGCGTGATGGATAACTGTGCGGTGAGTGAACTATGGCTGGAGCCCGAAGCGGTGCTCAAGCAATTCAACTTCACAGACCATCTGCAGGGGATTTAGCTCTGCTCTGGCGCCGAGGGTTCGAGAGAGAAGCGGCCGACCTCTTCGTCCAGGGCGCCGGCGCGCTCGGAGAGCACATCGACGGTCGACTGCATTTCTTCGGCCCGCAGCGCGTTCTCGACGGTGACTTCGCGGAAGACCTTCAGCGCTTCGAGCAATTGTTCGCTCTGTTTCTTCTGCTCGACAGTCGCAGTCAAAATCTGGTTGGTGCGGGAAGCCACAACCTCGACCGACTGCGCGATGTGACGGCTTTCGGTGCGCTGTACATGAGTCGATCGTTTGACTTCCTGTCCCAGCTGTCGCATGCGCTCGACACCCTTGGTGATTTCCACGCTGGCGCTGTCTTGCTCGCTGGTTCCCCTGCTCAGTTGCTGGGCGACCTGACGCATCTCCACCATTGCGAGATTGACGCGCTTTAGACCGGTCGCCTGCTCACCGGTGGCCACGACGATTTCTTGTGCGGTGCGGTTTGAACGGCGAGCACTATCGGCCATGGTACTCAGAACTTCCCCGGCTTCGAGAGACAGCGCGACGCCGCGATTGACGCGTTCACCGCCATCCGATACCGACTGCACTGCGTTTGCAATCTCCGCCTGCACTTCTCGGATCAGCAGCCCGATTTCCTTGGTCGAACCCGCGGTACGATCCGACAGGTTCTTGACTTCTTCGGCAACGACCGCGAAAGCGCGGCCGTGTTCCCCCGCATGGGACGAGATGATCGCCGCGTTCAAAGCCAGCAGGTTCGTCTGCTCGACCACGCCTTCGATCACACTCAAGACGTCGCCAATACTCTGGGACTGCACGTCGAGTCGCGAAATCACCTGCTCGAGTCCGACAAAGCTATCCTGAATCTGTTTCATCCCGTGAACGGTTTCTTGCACACTGCGTATGCCGCGTTCGGCATTCTCGGTTGCCTCTGCGGAAATGTCTTGGGTGGCCCGAGCGTTTTCCTCGACCTCTCCAACCGACACAGTCAGCTGCTGGAGTGAACTGAAGGTGGTCTCGGTCGCATTCTTTAGCGTGTCGGCAAACTGAGCAATCTCGCGGATGCCCGCGGTCATCTCGACGATTGACGACGCCGCGGAATCGATGGTGTGGGAGAGCTCATCCATGTGAGAGGCGATCTCTACGATCGACCCGTCCATTTCCACGGCCGCAGTCGACGTGTCCTGCGCTTCTTCAGCCAGGGTCGAGACCGCTTCGTTCACCGAATCAATGTGGGCGGTCAAATTCTCAATCGACGCTGCACTGCCTTCGACAGCCGCTTCCTGCCGCGCTGCGAGCGAGCGTATTCCCTCACTTGCACCGCGCAAAACCACCGTTGCTTCGCTCACCGCCCGGGAATTCTCGCCCACCTGGGATACCAGACCCCGCAAACTCGTCACCATCGTATTGAAGGTGTCGGCCAGGGTTCCAATTTCATCGTCGCGCGAGATATCGACTCGGGTCGAGAGATCTCCGCGCGACATGGCCTCCGAACTCTCGGCCAGCGCCGCCAGCGGCGTGGCGATGCTCTCCTGCATCTCTGCGGCGCCAAACCATGCCACCAGACTCGCGAGCAACATGACGCCGATTGCGACGGTTGCGAGCTTCGACATCAGCTCACGCATTTCCCGGGTATCCGAGCGGATGAATACTGTCCCCAGTTCGTCCCCGTCGATCTGGATGACCTGATACAGGTCGAGGCGATCTCCGAACCAGTCGAATTCTATTTGGTCGCGCCGCGGGGGTGGAGCCTCGAAGCCCGCCATGTCGAATCGATTGTAGCGGGCGAACACTTCGCCGTTCGCGTCGTAGACAACCGCGGCCCGGACGTGCACATTGGCCGTGAAGGCCGAAAGAGTTTCTTCTGCCGCTGTGGGATCATCGAATACGAGCGCCGGGGCTGCGTTCATGCCAATCACGCTGGAGAGAATCGACAGATTCCGCGTCATCGCATCCTTCGAACGCGCGAATTCCATCCAGAAGAATAGAATCATCACGATGGACAGCGACACGCCGGTAGTCTTGAGAAACCCGAGACTCAGGCGAGTGCGAATCGATTGACCCTTTGACGACGCCATTCCTATTTCCTCACTCCACAAGCACAGCAAGGCGCAGTAGCTTCGAACTCACCCTGAGACTGGGCCATTCGACGTAGCGTGCAAAATTATACAGGTAGGCGGCCTTGAGCTGATTCTCGTCGAGGCTCGCAGAGCCAACAGAGGCGGCACCCGTCATGCACATGAAGCTCACAACGAAGCCTGCGACCAAAAGTGTCGCCCTGTTTGATCGAGTCAATACCCGACAACGAGATGCCCCGCGCACCCGACTCCCTCCGGCCGTATGGATCGGCAACTTTGCCAACTTCAACAATGAACTCGAGCTTCGCCGCGCAATTCGCGCGTTCCAGCCATTCTCCGAGCACCGCTCTGAGTGAATCGGCCGCCGAAGCACGGTCTTGAGAACAGTCGTTCGTGGCCTGAGCATTCTGATAGGAATGGCGTAAGGCATTACAGATTCCGCTCGCACTCGATTTTGCTCTATCTAGACCTCGATGAAACCCTCATCCAATCTCAGGGACATATCGAATCCATCACTCGGCGAACCCGAAGAATCTGCACCGGCATGCAGGAGAAGAACATCGAGGGGCGCTTGCCCGGGGGACGTGCACCCGATGTGCAACTACCGTGTCGTTGCATTCGCACATTCGGGGACGCAAGACTCAACTGGAATCCCGCATTTTCCGATGCACTGGGGTAGCCATGCCCCAGATGTTTTTCGGACAATTTCTCATAGACGAACAGGTGATCAGCGATGCCGCGCTGCATCAGGCGATCGAGCTGGCGACCGAGGAGAATTCTCGCATCGGCGCGCTCGGCGTTGAACGGGGCTACCTGAGCGAAGCTCAAGTTGAAGTCATTCAACTCGAACAACGCCGTACCGACATGCCCTTTGCCGATCTCGCGGTCCAGCTGGAAATGCTCACCCGGGATCAATCCGTCGCCCTGCTGCAGGAACAGAAGCGCCGGCACAAGCCCATTGGCGAGGCGCTGGTCCAACTTGGCTTCCTCGATACCGCAGAACTCGACGATTTGCTCGATCGCTACCACCTGTGTCAACTCGATCTCGATGCGGCCCACATCGGCCTGCCCTTCGAACTCTGCGACGAAGATTTGTTCCCCTATCTCGTCGAATACTTCCCGGTGCTGTTTCGGCGCATCACTCAGATTCCCATGAAGCTTCAAGCGGGAAGAAATTTTCCCGGACGCAGCAATCTCCCGTTCCGTGTCTCGGTGACGATCGAGGGCGATTGCCCGGTCACGATTGGTATCGCCGCTTGCCCTGAACTCGCGGCTCGCCTTGCGACGGGTCTCGGAGGCAGCTCTGGGCCCGATCTCGATCGCGAAGCCGTCGGGGAATATGTTCGAGAGTTTGCCGAAATCCTCTGCGATGCTGGCTGCCGTTCCGTGCGGCGAGACGGCCTCAGCGCCAGGGCGAGCCAGGGCGAATGCGGCCAATTGCCCAAACAAGGGTTTTGGTTCCCGGCCACCACGCCCTTCGGACGCGGCATCCTCGTGCTCGATCCCGCAGAGGACTGAGCCACCCGTTCCATCACGCGCACTTGCTTGCTATTTTGATCCCTCGACCCGAGTTCGGGATCGACCGCCCCGCGTCCGGTTTCGGCGCCGCCACCCTGGAATTTCACGCCATGTCCGATCCGGGCTTTCAGCCCCTCAAAGGCAAAGCCGCCACCCAGGAACGCATTCTCGAAGCCGCAATGCAGCTGTTCCTGGATACGGGTTTCGAGAAGACGACCATGACCCAGGTCGCCGAGACGGCGGGCGTCAGCCGCGCCACCGTGTTCTGGCACTTCAGCGACAAGAAGAGTTTGTTTCGCGAAGCATTCAGTCGATTATTGGATCCCTTCAGGCGTTCGCTGGAGCGAGATCTCGGCGACGTTCCCCCCGCCAAGCGACTTCGCGAACAAATCGCCATCTACCGCGACTTCGTGACTGCCCGGCAGCGCTCGATCGACGCCTTCGTGCGCTGGGCCATCGACGGACACGAACTGGGCGAGATGGTGATCACCACCCTGCTGGATCTGCACCAGCGCGTGACGGGCGCGATCATCCAGACCGTCAGTGAACTGGTTCCCCCAGAGGTCGAGCCCGAACCCTTAGCGGTCGGACTCATCACTTTGCTCGACGGCAACGTGCTGCTTTCGATTTTCGACTCGTCTGCTGAGCGCGCCGAAGTTCGTAATCGCGCAGTAGACGCCTTCGCAGATTTAATTCCGACGCGGGAAGACGGCGTTCGCTGAAGTCGCGCTGTCGAAAGTCGCGCTCCCAAAACCCTGGTCGAACCTCACCTTCACCACTAAGCTTGTGCTCATGGAACATCCAAAAGCGATTCGCCCCGCAGAACTTGCCAAGTGGTCGAGTGAAAAAATGGGCAAGAGCACGATCTTTCGCTCGGACCGGGTGATGGTCGGCCTCAACGCCTTCGAGCCCGGACAAGAACACGCCCTGCACGCCCACGAAGGGATGGACAAGATCTACCAGGTGCTGGAGGGCCACGGCACCTTCCTGCTCGAGGATCGCGAAGAACCCATGGAGCCCGGCATTTTGCTGGTGGCGCCGGAAGGGGTTCCCCACGGCATTCGCAACTCGAGTGATGAACGCCTGCTGGTGTTGGCGATTCTCACCCCCGCGCCGGGTTAATCCGCCGCCCTGCGCGCCACGCTCCACTCGCCATCCGCTCCCCGCTTGCTCCCTTCGAGCGCACCCCAGATGACGCGATCGATCCGCGATTCGCGAAGCAGTACACGAGCGATCGCGGCGGCGTCGGCCTGCTGCTCTTCCGACTCCACTTTGTTGATCACGACACGCACCCGAACCGCTTCGGATACGTCTTTCAATCCGCCCCGGTCGTCGCGGATCAGGCGGGCCAGGTCTTCGATTCCCAGACAGGCATCGGGCTCGAGATTGAGCAGCGCGCACACGAGTTCGGGGCGGTGGGTAGCCTGGGCAATGGGAGCCGCGAGTGCGTCGATCCCGACCACGACAACCACGTGAGTCGAAGCATCGGCGATCACCGGTTCGTGTTCCGCAGGTGCCTTGGCCGGCCGCATGCGCGAGCCGTCCGCTTCGACGACGACATGCTGCACGTCATGGCGCTTCAGCCATTCGGCCGGAAGCGAAGGCGACACACCGATGGCTTTGTCGCCGATGATCCGGTCGATCACGAGAAGACCCGACGGCCCGTCGGCCAGCGCCTCTTCGAAACCCTCGACGCCGAGTTCGCAGGCTGCGACCGCCCGTTTAATCTGTGTGGTGAAGATGCGCGTGGTCGTTGTGAGCAGAACGCGTCCGGGCAGCAGTCTGCCCAGGGCGAAAAGCAGCGCGCTCTTGCCCCCGCCGCCGACGATCGAAATCAGCGACGACGCTGGGGGCAGACCCAATGCTTCGACAAGCGGTGCTCGCGAAACCTGCAACGGCTAGTATCCTCCCTCACCCAGCGGGAAGAGACTGAGTCGAGATTGGCCCTGTCGAGCCAGTAAAGCGCTCGGGAGCGACCCCGAACGGTTGCCACGAAATTTACGTTTCGTTAATCTTCCCGAACACTTACGATCGTGCTGGCCTCCATTTTGGCCACGCCCAGGCGACTACCGGAGACTCGAATGCCCGCCCAGAAAAAAGATCGCCCGTGGGTGATACGCACGTATTCGGGCCACTCCTCTGCGGCCAAGAGCAACGAACTCTACCGAACGAACCTCGCCAAAGGGCAGACCGGTTTGTCGGTGGCCTTCGATCTCCCGACCCAGACAGGTTACGACTCCGACCACCCCCTCGCCCGGGGTGAGGTCGGGAAGGTCGGGGTGCCGATCTGTCACATCGATGACATGAGCACCCTGTTCAGCGAACTCCCGCTGGATCAGATGAATACCTCGATGACCATCAACGCGACTTCCAACTGGCTGCTCGCCTTGCTCATCGCCGTCGCGGAGCGCCAGGGAGTGGCGCCGAGTTCGCTCAAGGGCACGACCCAGAACGACATCATCAAGGAATACCTCTCCCGGGGAACCTACATATTTCCGCCGGAGGCGTCGGTGCGCATGACGGCGGACATGATCGCCTACACGGTGGAGGCGATCCCCGGCTGGAACCCGGTCAACGTCTGCTCCTACCATCTGCAGGAAGCGGGGGCGACGCCGGTCCAGGAGATCGCGTACGCGATGGCTACCGCGCTGGCCCTGTTGGACGCTGTGGTCGCCCGAGACGATGTGCCGTCGGAGGCGATTCCGCGCGTCTTTGGCCGCATTTCCTTCTTCTTGAACTCGAGCATTCGCTTTGTGGAAGAAACCTGCAAGTGCCGCGCGATGACCCAACTTTGGGAGGAAATCGGTCGCAAACGCTACGGCATTACCGACGCGAAGCTCCTGCGATTTCGCTACGGCGTTCAGGTCAACAGCCTGGGGCTGACCGAAGCCCAACCCGAAAACAACGCCATTCGCATCACCCTCGAAGCCCTGGGGGTGACGCTTTCGAAAAACGCTCGAGCCCGGGCGATGCAGTTGCCCGCGTGGAACGAAGCGCTCGGGTTGCCGCGACCCTGGGATCAGCAATGGTCCCTGCGCATCCAACAGATCCTCGCCTACGAAACGGATCTGCTCGAGTATCCCGATATCTTCGAGGGATCGGTCGTGATCGAGGAGCGCACGGCTCAATTGGTGGAAGAGTCCCGCGCCGAACTTCAGAAGGTGCTCGACATGGGGGGCGCGGTCGCGGCGGTCGAGAACGCCTATATGAAGCAACGGCTGGTCGAATCCCACACGATACGGATACGAAACATCGAATCTGGCGAACAGATGCTGGTGGGCGTCAACGCGTTCACCGAGGGTGAGGAGTCACCGCTCACGGCGGGAGGAAGCCAGGCTTCCATTCTCTCGATCGATGAGAATGCCGAATACGAGCAGATCGAACGTCTGAATGCATTCCGCGCCACGCGAAGCGAAAGCGAGGTCAAGAGCGCGCTCCAGCATCTACACGATGTCGCAACAAGCGCCGACAATGTACTGCCTGCTTCGATTCGCGCCGCCAAAGCCGGTGTGACGACCGGCGAATGGACCGACGTGCTTCGAGCGATCTTTGGCGAATATCGGGCACCCACAGGCATCGTGATCCGCGACACCGGGGAGGCAACCGGCATGACCAGCGATGTGCGCAAACGCGTCGATGAAGTTTCCAAGGCGCTCGGACGCAGGATCAAATTGTTGGTCGGCAAACCCGGGCTCGATGGACACAGCAATGGTGCAGAGCAGATTGCCGTAAAGGCCCGGGACGTCGGCATGGAAGTCGTTTACGACGGCATTCGCCTGACCCCCGCCGAAGTCGTCGCCTCTGCTCACGATGAAGGCGTCCACGCGATCGGCCTGTCGATTCTCTCGGGCTCTCACTGCGTGCTGGTAATCGATGTGCTCGAGGGGCTCAAACAGGCTGGCATTGGCCACCTGCCGGTAATCGTCGGTGGAATCATCCCTGAAGACGACGCCGACACGTTGCGCGCCGCAGGCGTGCGACACGTCTACACCCCGCGCGACTACGACCTGACCCGCATCATGGCTGAGATCGTGGAAACCATCGCCGAAGCCCACTTGTCCGAAGCTGCAAATGCCGATTGAACTAGCGCGCAGGCTCAGATCGGGAGACCGCGCCGCGGTCGCCGAGGCGATGAATCTCGTCGAAGACGAGCGCCCCGCCCAGCGCGAAATGGCGGACGTGCTGCTCGCAGAACTCGAAGGCCACG
Organism: Myxococcales bacterium; assembly: GCA_022563535.1. NCBI lineage: Bacteria > Pseudomonadati > Myxococcota > Myxococcia > Myxococcales > Myxococcales bacterium. The sequence continues at coordinate 17,797 of JADFNE010000026.1, read as the reverse complement.
ACGAAAGTCACGACGCGGGCGCGATGCGGGTCGGGTTCACCGGCGCACCGGGCGTGGGCAAGTCGAGTTTGATCGACGCATTGGTGCGGGAATTGCGCCGCTCGGATCACAGCGTCGGCATTATCGCCGTCGATCCATCCAGCAAGAAGAGCGGAGGAGCCCTGCTCGGAGACCGCTTGCGGGTCCGCTCTGCCTCGGGAGACCCGGGCGTCTATTTGCGCTCGATGGCCGCGCGAAATCGCCTGGGTGGGTTGTCGGGGTCGACCCGGGCCGGGATCGAGATCCTCGCCGCCGCATTTGACGTGGTCATTGTCGAAACCGTCGGGGTCGGACAATCCGAAGCGGAGGTCGTGAACCTGGTCCACACCCTCACCTTCGTGACCCAACCCGGTACCGGCGACAGCGTCCAGTTCATGAAAGCGGGTTTGATTGAAATGCCCGACATCTTCGTCGTGAACAAAGCGGACATGGGGCCCGCGGCCGAACGCACGCAGAGCGAACTTCTGGGTGGCCTGGGCCTGATCGATGCAAAGCCTGGCGCCTGGACGCCTCCGGCACTGCTCGCGAGTGCGCGGGATTCCGTCGGGATCGACGCAATTGTCCAGGCGCTCTTCGCCCACCGTAAATACCTCGAGGTTAGCGACACCCTCGCGGCGCGTCTGGCCGAGGGCCGAACCGATTGGCTGTTGAACGCAGTGATGGAACGCTACGGAAGCCACGGCATCGAGGCGCTCGGGGGGCGGGACGCGGTGATCCAGACACTTCGCGCCGAAGCGAAGCAAGCCGTTCCTGCAATTTTGCGCCAGCTATCCAGCGCGATCGAAGACAAGCTCCGAGGGGCCTGAGCCCGCAGGCTGCTAACGCTCTCGCCCGATCCAAGGCACGTCCGGCAAACCCGCCCGGGCGTTCGCAACCCGGGCCATCGTGAACAACAAGTCGGAAAGCCGGTTCAGGTACTGAATGATCGCGGGATCCAGCGGTTCCGCTCGATCGAGCGCCACGCTGCTCCGCTCCGCGCGCCGGCACACGGTGCGGGCGTGATGGAATGCCGCCGCCGCGGGGGAGCCTCCTGGCAAAATGAAACTGGTCAGGGGTTCGAGTTCTTCTTCGAGTCGGTCAATTTCGCGCTCGAGTTCTTCGATTTGAGCCGGGTCGACGGTGGGCGCTTTGTTTTTTTGATCCTTCACGGGTTTTGCCCGGGGCGTGGCGAGCTGCGACCCCAGATCGAAAAGCGAACTCTGAATTTCCTGCGCGAACGCGCGCAGATCTTTGTCATCGGTCGCAGCCGCAGCCACGCCGACGCAGGCATTGAGTTCGTCCACATCGCCGTACGCGCTGACGCGAATATCGTCCTTTGCAACCCGCCCGCCACCGAACAAGTCGGTCTCTCCGCGGTCGCCCCGCCGGGTGTAGATTTTCACCGTCGAATCTCCTTCACTCATCCCTCGAATGGGGAGACTAGCAGCCCTCCTTGCTGCTAACCTCGGGCCGTGAATTTACAAATCGAGTGCATTCCGACCTTCAGCGACAACTACACCTATCTCGCGATCTGCGAGAAAACCCGGGAAGCCGCCATCATCGACGCCCCCGAGGCCGACCCGGTAATCCGCCGAGTCGAACAGCTCGGGGTTACGGTCAGCAAGATCCTTTCGACCCATCACCATCCCGACCACGCGATGGCCAACCCCGAACTCGCCAAGCGCTACGACGTGCCGGTATACGGGCATCACAGCGATTCCGGGCGCCTGGCGGGTTTTACGCACGGCGTGGATGAGGGCGATACGGTCGAAATTGGCCAGCAGACCGCGCGGGTGCTCTTCATCCCGTCCCATACGATGGGACACGTCGCCTATGTGTTCGATGAAGCCAAGGCGCTGTTCAGTGGCGACATGCTGTTCGCCGGCGGTTGCGGTCGCTTGTTCGAGGGCGATGCCCAGATGATGTACACCGCTCTGTGCGAAAAACTCGCCGCCCTTCCCGACGATATGCGCGTCTTCTGCGGGCATGAATACACTGAGGCAAACCTTCGCTTCGCCGCACATGTGGAACCCGACAATGCTGCGATTGCCGAAAAGCTCGCCAGGGTGAGCGAAATTCGAAAGAACGCCGCTGCCGATTGGCACGATGCGACCCCGGCAGAAATGACCATCCCATCGACGATCGGCGAAGAAAAGGCGACCAACCCGTTCATGCGTTCGAGCGACGCGCAGGAGTTGGGTCGCCGGCGGACGTTGAAGGACAACTTCTAGTCCGCAAAACAATTCCGTACAAGACCCACACACAAGAACACGCACACGAGGCCAGCCGATGAGCGAAACATCCGATCTCTACTTTCGCCAGATTCAACTGGGCGAGATGGCCAACTTCGTATACCTGATTGGCAGCCGGTCGGCGCGCGAGGCCATGGTCGTCGACCCCGCCTGGGATATCCCGGGGCTGCTCGACATCGCCAAAAACGACGACATGACGATCGTGGGCTCCCTCGTGACCCACTACCACCAGGATCACATCGGTGGCAGCTTGTTTGGACACACGATCCCCGGCTTGAACGAACTTCTCGAACTCAATCCCGGGCCGGTCCACGTCAACAAGCACGAGGCCCCTGGAGTTGCTCAGGTGTCGGGCATTCCCGAAAGTGAACTGGTGACACACGACGGAGGCGATGTCATTCAACTGGGCGGCATCGGCATCAGGTTGATCCACACTCCGGGCCATACACCGGGTTCCCAGTGCTTTCTGATCGAGGAAACCAATCAAGCCGGCCAGCTGGTTTCCGGCGACACCCTCTTCCTCGGCAGCTGCGGCCGGGTCGATCTACCGGGAAGCGATCCCGAAGCGATGTACCACAGCCTGAACCACACGTTGAAGAAGCTTCCGGACGAGACCCTGCTGTTTCCCGGACATCTCTACTCCTCCGAAGGCCAATCCACGATGGGAGAGCAAAAAGCGACCAACCCCATGTTGCGGGTCACGTCGCTCGAAGTGTTCCTGAACTTCATGGGGCAATAGTTCGCGGGGTCAATGCGCCGCCGTCGCGAAGCTATTCTTGAAATCGAGTCACCCGCGCAAGTTCCCGTTCCGCTCCGATCTCCGTCAGAAATTCGTTGAGTTCGTCGCGACGGGCGCCCTTCCACTCGAGATCCGACAGCGTTTCGTCCAAAGGCACATCTCGCCGCAAGATCGCGAGTTTCTTGTAGAGGGCTGCCTCCTCGCGCTGGGCGTTGAGATTTTCCGAAAGAGCCTTGGCTCCGCGAACCGTCAGGTTCCATGCTTCGACGTCTTCGGGAATATTCTCGATGCTGCCGTACACGCTCAGGACACTCGCGCACGACTTCTGGCCCCAGCGCGGGATCCCGGGGATCCCGTCGGCGCGATCCCCCATCAGGCCCAAAAGATCGGGGATGGACTGCGGCCCCACACCCCACTTTTCCCAGACGCCCTTTTCGTCGATGATGCGGTCCCGCATGCGATCGAAGAGCACGACTCGCTCGCCCTCCACACATTGGGCGAGATCTTTGTCCGGCGAACAGATGTAGATCCGTTCGACCCCAGCGACTTTCTTGAAGCGCTCGATCGCGGTGGCGATCGCATCGTCTGCCTCGAATTCGACCATAGGCCACACCACCATCCCGAGGGTTTCCGCAGCGCGCTCCGCCAATGAGAATTGCGCCCACAGTTCGGGCTCGATCCCCTCCCCCGTCTTGTAACCGTCGAACATTTGGTTGCGAAAGGACTCGATCACGTGATCAAAGGCGATCGCAACATGGCTGACGTCGTCGCTGCGCAACAGCGCCATCATCGAGCGCAGCAGCCCTCGCACCGCACCGACCTCGTTTCCCTTTGGCCCGCGGGCCTTGGGTGCGCCGTAGTACGAGCGATACAATTCGTAGGTGCCGTCGATCAGATGAAGATTCACGGTCGCCATTCCTCTGGGTTTCGAGTGACCCGGCTCCCAGTGTAGCCCCATAGACGCAATCAAAATTGCACAATTCCGGCAGGAGTCGGTATGCTCGCGCGCGGAGGAAACAACATGATCACGAGAAAAGGCAACCCAATTTCAGTACCAGCCGCCTCGCCCCGGGCCGCGAGATCTCGAGCTTCAACGATGATCTCGATTCTGGCCCTCGCGCTCGGTTTCCCCAATCTACTCGGAGCCAATGAGCCGATGAAGGGCGACGTGACGCCTTCTGCCAAGGGCGCCAACCTGGAAATCATCTCACCGAAGGACGGGGACATGGTGACGAGCCCTGTGATCGTAAAATTCGGTCTGGCCGGCATGGGCGTCGCACCAGCCGGTGTAGACAGGGAAAAAACCGGGCATCACCATTTGATCGTCGACGTACCGCTACCGAATCTCGAGTTTGCGATTCCGAAGGACGCCAACCATCGACACTTCGGCGGCGGACAGACCCAGGTGAGTCTCGAACTCAAGCCGGGCAAGCACACCTTGCAACTACTGCTCGGTGACTATCGACACATTCCCCACAACCCACCGCTGTCTTCAAAGGTCATCAACATCACGGTGCACTAAGTTGGAGTGCACTGGGAGTCTGCGCTCCGGGATCAGTTGGCCTGGGAATCGACTTCGTAGCGACCGTCGCGAAAGCGGGAAAAATACTGGATGAGGAGCGGATGTCGGATCGGCTCCATCGACGTTTCTCCTTGCAGATGGCGCTCTGCAACGTAGGTCGTGGTGTCGGATTCGTCGACCAGCACGTGATACCAGGGTTGATCTTTCGGAGGTCGAGAGCGCGCGATCTGATCGTACCACTCGTTGGTCAACTGGAAGGTCGCGTCCACGTCGACCACCACCCCGCGATAACCGAAACGCTTGTGACGGATCAGCTGGCCCAGCGAAAAGAGCGCGACTGATTCGCCCTGCTGCGGGATATGGAAGATTGGTCGCGGATCTGACTGTCGGGGGGGCATTGCAATCCTCGTTTGCCGGCGAGCATATCGGATTGTGAACCCGCGCGCCGAATCTCGGGACAAGTCGTGCTATATCCCGAAACGAATACGCGCTGTAAAAATCATGGACGGCCAATGAAATTGCCTAATCGCAAGTTCGTCGCGGGGATGATGTTTCTCGTGATCTTTCTCTCGGTGCTGGGCGGCGCGCACTATTACATTGTGAAACGCATCGCACTCGATCCCTCCTGGCCCCCTGGTGTTGCGGGAGTCGCGGTTGCGACGATGGCCCTGGGTCTGGGCGCATTGATCGCTCAGGGCTTCTTGAGACGGCGTCTGGGGGTGATCTCCAAGGGACTGTCCTGGACCGCGTACGTGTGGCTGGGCGTGCTCTTCTACCTGTTCCTCACGACCGCCTTCTTCGATCTCGCAACCGGCGTGCTGACGCTTTTCGCAACCGAGTCAAGAGATCTCTTCACATCACTCCCCTTCCTTCGCGGACGCGCTCTGCTCGTTGTCGGGGTCACCCTGGTGGCTTCGCTGGCCGCCCTGCGAATCGGCCTCGAACCCCCGATCACAAAACGAATCGAGATCGCCCTCGAACGATTTCCCGAGTCGCTCGAAGGCTTTCGCATCGTCCAGATCTCAGACGTTCACATCGGGCCGTTGCTCGACGAACGGTTTTCGGCTCTGGTGACCGAACGCGTAAACGCGCTCGAGCCAGACCTGATCGTCGTCACTGGGGATCTGGTCGACGGCAGAGTCAAGCGCATTGCGAGCCAGGTCGAACCGTTCCGCGGGCTGCGCGCAGACCACGGCATCTATTTCGTCACCGGAAACCACGATTTCTATTCCGGCGCGGACGACTGGGTATCGCTGCTCACTTCGTACGGATGGCACACGTTGCGCAATCGATCGGTCAGCATCGGCAGCGATGGAGCGCAATTCGAACTGGTCGGCGTCGATGATCCCCATGGCGCCATGCTGGATGGCGGCGGCGGCGAAGACCTCAGCCTCGCCCTGAGCAAAGTTGACCCCGATCGGGCCGTCGTATTGCTCGCCCACGATCCATCGACTTTCAAACGCGCCAGCAAAGAACGCGTCGGCCTCCAGCTCTCCGGTCACACTCACGGCGGACAAATCTGGCCGTTTCGCTGGGTCGTGCGAGCGTCGGTGCCCTGGGTGGCGGGTCACTACCGCGCCGGTGCAAGCCAGCTGTACGTAAGCTGTGGCACGGGCTTCTGGGGTCCCCCGATGCGCCTCGGCACCCGATCCGAGATCACGGAGCTCACGCTTCGATCCACCCGATCGGATTCATCGGCACCATCCGCGTAGGTATTCGGCGCACCATTCTCGTTGCAGGAACCGTCGGAACCGTGTCTAGTGAATGTGCGCGGTGCGATCTTGCAGTTCCTCGAGAACGTTGCGCAGCCCCACCTCCCCCGCCGCGTCGGGAGCGAGCGCGACGAAGCGCTCGAGATCTTCTCGCGCCGAAGTCCAGCACTCGAGCGCGCGGTGCAGCAGCCCGCGATCCCGCAGCTCGCTCGCTTGATCGGGCTCCAACATGAGGATGCGATCGATACAAGTGATCGCCTGCCGAAAGTCTGAAGCCTGAATGTGAATCTGCTTCAGATTGCGCAACACCCGCGAGAGAATCTGGCGCGGGCTCGTCGCCGCGAGCATGCTGGGTTCGAAGCGAATCTCACCGTCCGACATATCGTGCAGACGCGCCCGACAGTCGTCGGAGCTCAATAACGTTCCGGAGAATGCGTCCACGAAGATCGGCGAATCCCCGGGCGTCTCGCCCGTAACCCCGACCAGGAAGTGCCCAGGAAAGCCCACTCCATAGGCTGGAATTTCGAGTCGCTGCGCCACGGCCAGCCAGAGAATCGAGAGCGTGATGGGGATACCGGTACGACGATCGAGCACGCAGTCCAGATAGCTGTTGCCCGGATCGTAGAAGTCGCCGCGGTTGCCGCGAAACTTTTCTTCGGCAAAAAGATACTGGGTGAGCAGCGCGACTCTTTCTTCGAGTGGGTTCGAAGCCAGCAGCCGCGAACGCACTCCGTCGGCCAGATCGAGGAGCCTGGCTTGATAGCGCTCCACGTCGAGCGCCGGGTTCGCTTCGGCAGAAATCCAGAAGCAGGCTTCCGCCAGATCAATCGCAGCATCGCGGCGTTGAATCAGGGCGAAAAATTGCTCGCGCGCGTGTTTCGCAGTCATTCCCTAGAGGATTGCACCGCGAGCCCATTCTCGCATCTCGCGGCACGACTATTCGGCGCTACCCTCTGCGCCATGGTTACTATCGGAATGAACTACGACGTCATCAGCGGCAAAGAAGAAGTATTCGAGAGCGCCTGCAAGAAAGTTCTCGACATCATGAACGGAGCCGAGGGCCACGACAACTCGCAGATCTTCCGGCGAGTGGACATCAAGGAGAGCGCTCAGTACTTGATCGTGTCCCGCTGGCAGGACGAATCGGCCTTCAATGATTTCATCGCCTCGGAATCCTTCAAGAAGGTCACGAGTTGGGGCCTTGCGAACGTGCTCGCCGGCCGACCCAGCCACACCACCTATCACGAGGGCTGATCGGCTAGAAGCCTGGCGGCCTGCGCTCGTCGAATAGAAATTGTCAACAAGACTGAATGGGCGCCGCAGCTCAGAGCAACGCGTCCGCCTTGGCGGCCCAGATGAAGTCAGACTCGGTCAACCCACCGGCGTCGTGACTCCAGATCGTGAGTTTGACGCGCCCCCAACCCAACTCGACATCCGGGTGGTGATTCATGCTCTCGGCGAGTTCGCCCACACGATTGGTGAACGCCAACGCATCGCGAAAATTTGTGAACCCGTAGCGTTTCTCGAGATGATGGTCCTCGATCACCGCCCAGTCATTGCCCAGTTGCTTCGCGAGGGAGCTGAGGGGTTCGCCTTTCAGCGTCGGCGTTTTGCTCGTAAACGGCACGAAATCCCGCGAGGCGAGATCCGTCATGGTTCGGTTTTCTCCGACTCTACGTTCCCGGGGCATGGCCATGACGCGCGCCAGTTTGAGCAGGAAGCGAGATTGATCCGCGAGACATTCCTTGGAAAGCGGATCTCGTCCGAGGACTTCCTTCAACAGCGGCGCCATCGAGAAATGACCGAAGACGAGGTGCAACCAGGCGGTGATCACCAGCGAGGCCTCGTCGGGCGTCCACGGCGAATGACCGGCTGCCCACTCGCTCTCGATCGCCGCCTTGCCTCGCTCGATCATCGGGCGAATCCAATCCCTGGCGAGTTCGCTCAGATGCTCACCCCCGGTGGCGGCTTCGAGTGCGATCAAGCGCGGAAGATGCGAATGCGCGGCGAGATGTTCCATCACGCCTTCAATGATGTGGGGTGCGGTCTCGCGCAGATCCTGGCTTTCGGAGAGTTGACCGAGTCGCTCGATCAGGGGTTCTACACCTCGCGCTAGCACGGCCCGGTACAGCGCGTCCTTGTTCGAAAAATGGTTGTAGAGACTGGCCGGCGTCAAACCCGCGGCGGTGGCGATATCGCGCACGCTGGTGCCGGCGAACCCACTGTTCGCGAACAGTACCTCGGCCTCATCGAGTATCCGCTCCCGCGTCGCGTTCGACGACCTCGGTGAGGTTGCAGCGGTGCTGGCGTGCGGGCTGGACATCGGTCCCCCGGGCAGTGAGAAAAGCGTCGGCCAGAGTCTATCGAACGATCTGTCTGGGTGTGGGGCGTCCCAGGGGGACGGCGCGAAGGCGTGGGCTAGCGATCGCCGGCGGCTTTGACCGCGACGAACCCCGAAGCGAGCCGGCTGTCGCGAGAATGGTCTTCGATGCTGGCCGCGCGAGCCCGCTCATGACCGGCTTCGATCTCTTTCAGGCGGTCGCGCAGCCACCAGAAAACCCCGCCCGCCAACACGAACGGGATCACGGTCATGAAGGCCGTCATGAGTTCGAATGCGATGCGGGTCTCGTCCTCGCGACCCGTCATGCACACCGAACAGGCAGCACTGATGCCGGGCGCGATCAGCACGCCGGCAGCGCAGGCTCCCGAGATCCCGTTGAGAGTCGAAGTTCTTTGCATCGCAATCTTCATCGCGCTCTTCATCGCGCTCTTCATCGCAAATAAACCACACCGTATAGCACTGGCCAGACCGCAACCACGAAGAACCAAAAAACTTCTGTGGCGCCGAACAAGCTCGGCGTGAGCCAACCGCGGCGCAAGTGAACGGTCGCGTATCCGAGCAGTCCAATGGCCCCGATGGCGTGCAGGGCATGCATCCCCACTATGAGATAAAAGAAACCGCCGAGACTGCTCGACGAAAGCGTCAATCCCTCACTGATGAGCTGGATCCATTCGAACCCCTGAAAGAGCACGAAAAAGACGCCGAGCCCCAGCGCAATGGTCATCGGGCGCAGCATATTGCCACGATCGCCGCGGTGGAAGGCCCGATGGGCCCGGAACAGAAAAAAGCCACTCGTCAGTAGCACCAGACTGTTGAACGCGGTGGCTTCCACCGGGAGCCGGGGTTGATCCGGCGGTGGCCAGACTATGGCGGCAGAATGCATGATTTCAAAGGCGCTGATCAGACCGGCGAATAACATCCCCTCGGCCAATACGAACAGCACCATGCCGAACAGACCGTTGGGAATCAGCTCGCGATCACTCCCCGGCGTCTCCGGAGGTTGAGCACCTCGCACCGTCATCACGCCCTCCATGGCTTAGTGCGCCCCGCCGTGATGATCACCATGATCTTCGCCATGACCTTCGCCATGGCCTTCACCAAGATCAGCAGCCGCTTCACCGTGATGGTCCATTCCCACCGTCACCCAGTCGTTTTCAGTCCCTGCGATCCAGGTGGGCTTCACCCAATTGCTGCCTCTGTCGTTCATGATGTCTGGAGCGGTCGCGGCGAAAAACAGCAACATGAAAACCAGACACGTGACGACGATGTAATTCACGAACTTGGGCATCTGGTTGATGTGCATGAATTTATCAGCGACCAAATAGGCCTTTACACAGGCAATCCCAAATGCCGTGACCAGTGTAAGCCAGCGGATCTCCGCCATCGGCCCGACGACGCTGATCCCCAGCAGGACAACCAGGATTGCCCAGATCTTGACATAATTTGTGTGGTGTCCGTCTTCAGACATTGTTCACCCTTTGGCTTGGCTTTGCTCGCAGCTTACTTGGCAATGTAAAGCAGCGGAAACAGGAAGATCCAGACGAGATCGACAAAGTGCCAGTAGATCCCGATCAATTCGACCCGATGAAGTTCCATGTTCTTCTTGGCCTTGTGAGCCACGATGAGCATGATGATGCCCCCGCCGATCACATGTAGAGCATGGACTCCCCCGGCGAGGTAGTAGAACGACCAAAACGGGCTCGCCGTAATCGTAAAACCGTGGCTGATCTCCATGTTCCATTCGAATGATTTGATGCAGACAAAGGTGAGCGCGCCACCCACGGTCATGTAGAGCCGCTGGGCCGCCAGCTTTCCGTTGCCCTCTTCTGCCGCCTTGTGCGCGAGCACGGCCGTCAAACTCGAGGTCAGGAGCACCAGGGTATTTGTCGCGCCGATCCAGGTATTGGTGTTGGCGGATTGAATGGCCCAGGCATCGTGGGCCAGGCGTCCCATGATGTAGGACGCGAGGATGCCGCCGAAGATTACGATTTCGGACCCGACAATCCACCAGACCGCCAGTAGTCCGGTGGGAATCCCTGAACCGCTACGAGTATTGGCAATCGGTCTCATGCGTGATTCACATTCCTATTCGAACCCCTGATCCTTGCGGCATCGAGGGCTCGACAAGCATTCCCGTCTAGTTGGGAACGTTTTGGGGCCAGAAGTCTTCTTCGCGACCCGGTGTGCTGTATTCGTAAGGACCGCGATAGACCGTGGGAAGTTCCTTCCAGTTTCCATGACCTGGGGGTGAGCTGGTGGTCCATTCCAGGGTATTTGAATTCCACGGGTTGTTGCCGGCCTTCTTGCCACTGCGCCAGCTGATGAGGCAGTTGTAGAAGAACACCAACTGGAACGCGAGCATGACCAGCAAGGCCATCGTCGCGAACACCCGAACATCCTGGTACTTGGCCAACTCCGGGAAGCCGGTGTAGTCGTAGATCCGCCGGTGCTGCCCCGCCGCTCCGAGCACGAACAGAGGGATGAAGATCAAGTTGAACGGAATGATCGTGCCCCAGAAGTGAATCTTGCCCAGGGTTTCGTTCATCATTTTGCCGAACATCTTTGGAAACCAGAAGGTAAATCCCGCAAAGGTCCCGATGATGGCAATCGGATAGAACGTGTAGTGGAAGTGGGCGAGCACAAAGTAGGTGTCGTGGAAGTAGATATCTGCGCCACTCGCTCCGAGGAAAATCCCCGTGACGCCACCGATCAAGAACTCCGCAATGAACGCCAGGGCCCATAACATGGGTGTGGTCAGGGTAATGGCCCCGCCGTAGAGCGTAGCGATGTAGACGAACATCATTTCTGCAATCGGGATCGAGATGAGCAAGGTCGTCACGGTAAAGACGTTGGCCATACGGGGGTCGATCCCCGAAATGAACTGGTGATGGGCCCAGACGGTAAAGCTCAACACGCCGGTACCAAACGCCGTATGGAGCACGGTCTTGTAGGCGAACAGCTTCTTGCGCGCGAACACCGTAATGATCTCCGCTGTGATCCCAATTGCGGGCATCAGGACAACGTAGACCTCGGGATGTCCGAAGAACCAGAACAGGTGCTGCCACAAAACGGGATCTCCGCCCTTGTCCGGGTCAAAGAACGCTGTCCCCAGTGTTTGGTCGAACACCAGCATGATGGCACCGGCAATCAGCGGACCCACGGAGAGCATGAACAAGATGCTCGCGATCACGATCATCCAGATCACGATCGGAATGTCATAGAGTTTCATGCCCGGAGCACGAGCATTCATGGTGGTGGTGATGAAGTTGATCCCACCGAGCAGGAAGGCGATGAACTCCAAGCCTACGGCGATGACCCAGAGGGTGCAGCCCAAAGGCGTGAGGTTGTAGATGGGCTTCCCGGACAGCGGCGGATAGGCGGTCCAGCCGCCACCAAAGCCTCCGCCCTCCACGAAGAAGGAGGCGATCAACACGATCGTACTGAGCAAGAAGATCTGATACGAAAGGCGATTGATCTTGGGAAAGACCATGTCATCGCAGCCGATCATCAGCGGGATCAAGAAGTTGGCGAAAGCCGCGAGCAACACCGGCATTGCGACCCAAAAGATCATGATCGTGCCGTGATTGGTAACGAGCGCGTTGTAGTTGGCGGGGGTCACGAGGCCGAAACCCGGAACCAGATCCCCGGGAAACGCCAACTGCATGCGGAACGTATAGGCCATGAAGGCACCGACCAAGCCCATGGCCATGCCGGTGAACATGTACTGCATGGCGATCATCTTGTGATCGGTCGAGAAAATGTACTTCTGCCAGAACGACTGCTGATGATGATCACCGTGATCGTCATGAGCCGCGTCTACACCATGGGGAATCGACTCCGCCATCTCTACTCCTTCACCGACTGTGACGGCGTAAGGGCCGCGTACTCGACGGACGACTGCTCCGCCAGCCAGGCCGCATGCCGCTCGGGTGTTTCGATGAAGATCCGAGCCCCCATCAGCGCATGGCCGATGCCACAGAGCTCCGCGCACTGGATCGAAAATTCACCGGTTCCCGTGGCCTCCCACCAACCGGTGATCACACGACCGGGAATCGCGTCTTGCTTGAGTCGAAAGACCGGCACCGAGAAGCTGTGCAGCACGTCGGTGGCCGACAACTTGTAGTGGTAGAGCTTGTCCACCTCGATATGAAGCTCGTTCATCTCGGTGATGTCGTCTGCAGTATCGAACTTTCCGTCCGGGCCTTCATGCACGAAGGTCCACGCCCATTGCTGGCCAATCACTCGGACTGTGGCCTGGGGTTCGGGCAAGTTTTGCTTCACCTCATACCAGGCGGCAATTGCGTAGTACAAAATGAAGATGTCGCAGAATAGAACCAGAAAGTGGGGGATCGTGATCCAGCGCTTCTGTTCCGGCGTTTCACCCGTGATGTACTCGGCCGGAACCCCTTCCTTCTTGCGGTAACGGACGATCAGCCAGAAAAAAACTCCTTCGCTGAGGAGGAACCAGAAGCCCACCAGCCAGAAGATCAAATCGATGATGAAATCGATATCCCCTGCGTAGGTCGAAAGAGCCGGTATGAAGTAAGAGACCATGCGATTTCGCCCCTAGAGAATGAAAATGAAGACGACGGCGATGAAGGATCCAAGGGCCGCCATCGAGAGGTAGAAGATTCGTTTGGCCAGTTCTTCGGGCGAATACGTTTTTGCCATGGAGTCTCTGACCTTTTTCTATTTCAGCGTCATGATGTGGGCGATGACATCTTTCATCGCCTGTTCGTCGGTCAGGCTCATCGCCATACCGCGCATCATCATTTCGGTTGGATTCTCGGCGTTGCTGCCCCGCACTCCGTCCTTGAACTTCTGCAGGGTCGTCATCAGGTACCAGTCACTCATGCCGCGCAGGGGAGGTGAATTCATCACCTTGTTGCCCTCGCCCGCCTTGCCATGGCATGCGGCACACAGGGCGTACGCAGCCTCACCCTTGTGAGCGTCGCCGCCCTCGATGGTCGGCACCGGCGGTGCCGTGGTCAGGCCAGCAACGAATCCCGCGACCGCACTGATGTCCGCTTCGTTCGCCAACCATTGCGACATTGGATACATGCGCAGGCCGCCGAGATCCTGAGGGTGCAGTCCCCGAGTACCGGCCTTGAATTTGCTGAGTTGGGATTCGATGTACCACTGGTCCAGGCCAGCGATCGCGGGCGCGAGGAAAGGTTGTTTTCCTTCACCCTCTTGCCCATGACACTGCCTGCAGAGTTCGAACAGAACCTCTCCGCGCGCGTTGGCTTCGGAGTTGGAATCGGCATCGGCGAGAGCAACCCCTGCCACAGCTAGCGTCAGCACGCTCCAGGCCACGGTTGCGAGCGTGGCTGCGAATTTCTTGTTCAATGCCGTCCCCTGTGTTGCGAAATCGCGGGGTTCAAATTTTACGTTCGCGTGTGCTGTTCGAACGCGCGGATCGTGCGTCGATTGCGGCGAGCAAAGTACCATTCTTGTCCCGACGAAACCTCGGGTGCAACGCATCGTTGCACATTCGCTGCGCTGCAAACCCCCTTCGCCGCCGGGGATTTGCCTCATCGGCAAGGTTCCCGCCAATCGTGAGCCGTAGCCTTTGCGAGTGATCTGAGAATCAAGTTCCGAAGAAGGCGAGATCAACCAACATTGCCCCCAGCAAGGCGAACAGGTAGCCGAGTGAAACGCGAAACATGGCGCGCGCACTATCGAGAGTCTTTAGGCGAACTACCTGAATGGCGTGCCAGATAAACCATGCATTCGCGATCAGAGATAGGACCAGATAAACCGACCCAATCAGACCGAACGCAACCGGCGCGAGGGCGACCGGCACCAGGAACAAGGTGGAGAGCAACATCCACCAGCGTGTGGGCCCATCTCCCACCACATTGGGAAGCATCGGAATCCCCGCGGCCTGATAGTCGCTTTTGCGATACAGGGCGATCGCCCAGACGTGGGGTGGTTGCCAGAAGAACACCAGGGCGAACAGACTCAGTCCTGCAGGTCCCACAGTGCCGTTGAGCGCTGCGTCTGCAATCAGCGGCGAAACCGCGCCGGCCGCACCACCCACGACCACGTTCCAAGACGAACGCGGTTTTACCCAGATGGTATAGACGAAAACGTAGAAAAGGATGCTCGCGACGCCCAGGCCCGCAGCGATGGCGCCCCCCACCCAATACAAGAAGAACGTGGAAAGCACAGCGAGAACGATGCCGAACACCAGGGCGTTCTGCGGGGCAATTCGCCCGGCCGGCAACGGACGATTGCGGGTCCGCTCCATCAGCGAATCTTTGTCGATCTCGAGATAGGCGTTGAGGGTGTTGGCACTGGCGGCAGCCAGGCTGATTCCGATCAGAATCCAGCACATCAAAGGAATTGGAGCCCAGCCACTGGCGCTCATCCCCATCACCGGAAGTCCACTGAACAGGACCAACGGGAGGAGACGCGGCTTGGTGAGATCGATGTAGTTGCGAACCGTTTCGGCTACCAAAGCCGACATGACGTACCTCAATTCGGGGATAAAACTAAGACCGGTGACCCGGACAACACCGTCCAGTCCTGGTTCAGTGGCGCGGAATAATAGCTTCCGAACGGTCGAACACCAGAGTCATGTGCAGTCCAAGGCCGTCGCGGGCAGAGTCTTCTATTCATATCGTTGAAACTCGGTAGACCACTTCTAGCTCGCTACTTCGAATCGGGGAGGTTTCCATCGAGCCACACGCAATAAAAACCCCCAGGAACGAGAACCCCACAGGGGGGGAGGCTGGAAGATTTTTTAGTCGATCGTCGACTCGCTAGATGTCGCGGATCAATTCAAGGGCCGAAATCGCCATACCGTCGACCTGTTTTCGGAACACATCCGTATCGGCCTCGTTCGCCATCACCCCCTTGAGGTAGCGGGACAGAACCCCCTCGACGATCGCGGCGAGTCGCCAGTACTGAAATGCCCGGTAGTAGTTGATCGACGACACTTCGCGCCCGGACAGTTCGGAGTAGCGGGCCACGAACTCTTCGCGCGTCGAAAAGCAGCCGATCGACGTCGGTCCAAACGCCGCGGCGCCATCGGTCGACGGCTCGTCGGGCTGGAACCAGTTGTTCATCAGGTACCCGACATCGGCGAGGGTATCGCCGAGGGTGCAGAGTTCCCAATCGAGCAGCGCCAGAATGCGCCCCTTTTCGCTGACCAGCATGTTGCCCAGCCGATAGTCCCCGTGGACGATTCCCGAACCCGATTGTTTTGGAATGTTTGACGACAGCCCCGCGAAGACTTCGTCCATCTCCGGCAGTTCCCGGGTCTTGCTCTTCTCCCACTGCCCCTTCCAGCGCTTGAGTTGTCGCGCGATGTAGTCCTCGCGCTTCGCGAGGTCGCCGAGATCGATCGTGTCGGGGTCGATCGCATGCAAATCGGCGAGCACCTCGGCGGTGTGTTCGCTCAATCTGCGCCGAGCAGACTCGTCGAGCAGTGCCTCGGTGGTCTGTGCATCGTTCAACACGGTCCCTTCGACATAGTCCATCACGTAGAAGGGGGCATCGTTGACTTCGACGTCTTCGCACAGGGCGTAGGTCGTCGGAACCGGCACGCTACTGCGTCCGATCGCCGTGACGATTCGGTATTCGCGCGCCATGTCGTGTGCGGTCGCGAGCACGGAGCCGGTTGGAGGCCTGCGCAATACGGCGCGACGACCGGATGCGTCGCTGATCTTGTAAGTCAGGTTGGAGTGGCCCCCTATGATGCGTTCAAACCTGAAGGGCGGCCGAAGCCCGTCGACGTTGCGCTCGAGCCAGTCGCTTACCGAGTCGGGTCGCAGGCCTTTGATCGCCGGGTCACTCGTCATGCTCGCTTTCGCTCCTCACGTTCGAGGCGAAAGAATAGCGATCCGGGCCACTCGGGACACCGGAGCTCGGGGCCTCAGCTTTCAGGCTCTTCGTTGCCCTCGCGCAGGTTGATCAGCAGCGTCGAGAGGGCGGACCAGTTGATCGGCTTGGAGAGGTAGTCCGTCATCCCCGCCCGCATGCAGGTTTCCCGATCTCCCTTCATCGCGTTTGCGGTCAACGCAATGATCGGGAGATGTTCCCCCGCTGCCGTTTCCCGAATGACCCTCGTTGCCTCGAGTCCGTCCATGTTGGGCATGCGCCAATCCATCAGGATCACATCGAAGTCGTGGTTGGACGCCGCTTCTACCGCCTCCAGCCCATCCGACACGAGGTGTACCTCACACCCGATCCGCCGAAGGGCCCGCTCCGCGACCTTTTGATTGATTATGTTGTCTTCCGCGAGAAGAACTCGCATCCCCTGGAGTTTCTCGATGATCTCCGGCGTAGAGAGTGCGTTCTGTCCTGTCTTTGCGGAATCGCTCGAGGGTTCTTCGGCCGCTTGGGCGAGCGGAAAAGAAACTTCGAACACCGTCCCTTCCCCCAGGTTGCTCCGGACATCGATCGTCCCTCGCATGATGTCGATGATCGAATTCGTGAGGCTCAGGCCCAACCCTGCCCCGTTGTACTTGCGTGTGGGCGACGAATCAACCTGCACAAAGCTCTCGAAAATATGCGGAATGGCAGTCTCGTCGATCCCGATTCCGGTGTCTTCGAATCGAATCTGGGCAGCTACCCAGCCGTCGCGAGTGGTCGCGACATCGACTGCAATCGAGACCGTTGCATCCGCACTGTACTTGATTGCGTTGGATGCCATATTCAAGACGACTTTCTTGACCCGCAACGGGTCTCCGAACAGTCCGGCCGGAATATCGTCGGATACCTCGACACTGAAATCGACAGACAACTCGTCGGCGCGAGGTTGCAGAAGCGCGCCGACGCCCTTGACGATCTTGGCCAGGTCGAGGGGAACCGAGTCGAGTCCGGAGTATCCCGCTTCCACTTTCGCAAAATCCAGCACTTCGTCGATCAGCCCCACCAGATCACGGGCGGAAGCGATGACACTGCTCGCGGAATCTTGATGCGGATCCGAAAGTCCATCGGCAAGCATGTTTTCTGTGAGTCCGATGATGCCGTGGAGAGGAGTCCTGAGTTCGTGGCTCATGTTGGCGAGGAAATTCGCCTTGGCTTGTTCGGCCACGGTCGCGGCTGTGAGCGCCACTTCGAGTTCGGCGGTACGCTGGGCCACGCGTAACTCCGCCTGAGTACGCTGGAACAAAATCCGCTTCTTGTCTTTGTGAAGCTCGAGAAATCTTTCGGCCTTTTTTTTCAGGATCTCGGGATCGAAGGGCTTTTGAATGTAATCGA
>JADFNE010000025.1 GCA_022563535.1 Myxococcales bacterium | reverse complement strand
GATCTCACCCTGCCCTCCCCGTCCGCTCGACGGCGCGTTCTCAATCGTCTCGGAGTTCTCTCACTTCGTTCGCCCCGAGTCGAAATCGTTCTCTTTTCGCCCACTCCACCGCCTCATTCATCGATTCGACTTCGATGATGATGATATAGAATCCACCGGTGGACTCCTTGCTCGGTGCCGTGAGTTCGTCGGGAATAGTAAAATTAAGCCGCGAATTTGAGGACATGGCCGATGCCGGGTCTCATGTCAAAACTTGAAATGAGAGAGCCTCCCCTGTCTTCGGGGGGAAGTGGCTCCCATGGCGATCGTGTCTTTCGATGGTGGCATTGAATCTCTCCTCTCTTATTCGCTGGCGAGGCGGCGGAGGCCGCGGCCGAAGAAGTTTTGCACCGCTGCCTTGGCCCGAAACGCGGGGCCCACGACTCGCATGTCGCGCCCGATGGCTTCCTCGAAGGTCGGCCGCTCGCGGATTCGATCGAACCAATTCTTCAGGTGGGGAAACTTGATCTCGAAGGGGTAACCCGCTTCGCTGATTCGAAGCATCTTCACCGACCAGATGATGTCCGCCATCGAGAAATCGTCCCCACTGAGCCACGAGCGGCTGTCCTCCTTCAGCAACTTCTCGACTTCACCGAAGCCGTCTTCGAGGCGGGCCACGTGGTCGGCATACGTTGCTTCGGAGATCTCGTCATTGCTGAATCGGCGATAGAACTCGGCGAGCTGCTCCGGCGAGTCCGGTGCGTCGAGACGGAACAGCTCTTCCTGCTTCTTCGCATTGAGCTTTGCGAGTCCGCCGAGACTCCACCTGTACGTGACATACCGCACCGACGTCTGAAGCTCCGACGCGCGCTTCATGAGCAAGCTACAGAGTTGGCCCGCCTGGCCCTCGGGCACCAACGAAGGGCCCGGCAGCGTACGGTCCAGGTAGTTCATGATATCGACCGATTCGATGTGCAGGACGCCATCGTGGACGAGCGCCGGTACCACAAGATGCGGGTGGATCGCCGCGTAGTCGGCGGTGAGGTTTTCCTGCCGAGGCAGTGATACGGGGCGACCGATATAGCTGCCCGGAGTCGCCTCGAGATGCAGCGCCGCGTCTGATCGCCACGGTACGTCGGCAGCGCGGCGGACTCCCTTCTCGGCGAGCACGAAGCGCACCCGCTGGGCGCAGGGTGCTCCGCCGTAGTGAAAGAGGTGCAAGCCTCGCAGCTTGCCGGGAAGTGTGCTCGTGGGTCGCCTTAGAATGGTCATCGCATTCTCCATTCCTTCGTTGAAGCTTCGTTGGACCCCAGTATCGTCGCAAGCCCAAATGGCGTAAATGACCAATGCCCCTCATTTTATGCCATACCCCTCCAATGCCCTCTCTACACGTCGTCTTCCTCTTGACCTAAGTGTTCGTCAGGTGAGAACAGTAAAATCAAGCCGGGAATTTGAAGCAATTGCCAGTAACGGGTCTACGTCAAACCGGAAACGAGAGAACCGTCCTGTCTTCGGGCGATGTGCAACAGAATGTCGAATGGAACGAGACCGGGGCTATTCCCCGATCGGGGGACCCTGATCGGGATCGCCCCCTCCGGCCTCGATCGCTTCGAGATCGTGCTGCTTGTCGGCAGAACCAAAAACACGGCTCGAATCTCCCACCCTCCGATCGGCAACGGCGTCGCGAACATCAGCTGCTACTAGTCGCAGACGACGGATCGCCCGCCGTCAGTTGCTCATTGAAGCCTCTTCTGCCCCTCGACGCGGCGAGTGTTCCTCCGCGGGATGCTAGCGTCACGCCTGTGACGTCGGTCGAGGACGTCGATCACGAGGAGAGCGAGCCGATGGCAGATGACGACAAGCAGAAGACCGAAAGTGAGGCGCGCGCCACGTACGAAAAATTCGTTGCTGTGCGCGACGAGATCGATGTCGGCAGCAAGACCTGGTCGGCCCTTGCCGATTTCTTCACCGAAGATGCCGCTTACATCGATCCCGCCTGGGGGCGGATCGAAGGCCGGGAGAATATCCGCAGCTTCTTCGTTGAATCGATGATGGGCCTCACGGGCTACGGCTGGTCGACGCCCGAAAATTGGGTCATGACCGATGGGCCCCGGGTCGTGGGCCAGTGGGACCAGATCCTCGGTGAGAGAGAAGATGGCTCACCCTGGTTCGTCGCCGGTCTCTCGATTCTCTACTACGCTGGCGACGGCCTCTTCTGCTACAGCCACGACATGCTGAACATGACGCATGTCGGACAGACGATGAAGGCGATGCAGTGGCGGCCGACCGGAGGTTTCAACATGCCTCCGAAGGAGCCGAATCGGGACATCCGGTTGCCTGCAGCCTGGGCGCATCTCGAGCAGAATCGAGCGTAGGGATAGGAATTACGATCGAGAATAGTAAATTCAAGCCGCAAATTTGAAGTCATGGCTCGGTCACGCGGACATCAAGAGCACGGAACGCTATCTCGACGTTGCGCCGCAGGCGCTTGGCAGCCTGCATAGATTGAAAAGTGGCCCACAAGTGGCCCACAAGCAAAATCGGCACTCTTAACTACCTGATTTTAAACTTGATTTTGGTCGGGCCGGCGAGATTTGAACTCGCGACCTCTTGACCCCCAGTCAAGCGCGCTACCAAGCTGCGCCACGGCCCGAACGGCCTAGTGGGTAGCCCACATGGGCAAATCCTGCACGTCGGATCGAGGGGGAAACCGCTTCGGATCCGCAGCTGGCTAGAGCATTTCTCGGATGGCGAGTAATTCGTTGCGGATACTTTGGAAGGCCTCTGCGGAATCGGCGTGGTCGAAGGCCGGGCGTTCCGCGGCCTCTCGCGCCGACTCTTCCGCTGCTTCTTCGAGGGCTCGACCGATGCCCAACTCGCGCAGGCGCTTGCGAGCCCCGGCGATGGTGTAACGCTGGGAGTGAAGCAGTTGCTGGATCAACAGGATCATCTCGATGTCTTTGCGACGGTAGAGCCGCTGCTTTGAGCGAGACTTTTGAGGGGCCATCCAGCGAAATTCAGATTCCCAATAACGCAATACATATGGCTTCACGCCGGTGATCTTGCTCACTTCGCCAATCCGGTAGTAGAGCTTGCCGTCCTTGGGAAGCAATCCGGCAGGCAACAGTGATGCGACGCGTTCCTCTTGCGTGGCGTCATCGTTCAATTGTGCTGGCGCCGATGGGACGTGGGACTCCGACCCAGTCGAATCAGGCGAGGCGGCCTTCGCTTGCTTCCGCGAGAGCTGGGCTTGTCTGATCTTTTCGCGAATCGTATTTCCCATCACGCCCCCCGTCTATGAATCGTCAAAGACTGCTTGAAGACCACAGTGGAGAGACTAGATGAAAGACTTCGTCGAAGTCAAAGCGGAATGAAACTGAATGGCGTCTTTAGCCGGACGACCGCTCCTCGGGGCTTTCGATGGATCAGGCCGGGGGGTCGTCGTTGGTGCTTTCTTTCACGGGTTCGTCGTTCAGGATGTTCTTGAGTACGAGGCTTGGTTTGAAGGTGAGTACTTGACGCGCCTGCAGCAAAATCTCTTCGCCGGTCTGCGGGTTGCGTCCCTTGCGCGCGTTCTTTTTGCGAACGACGAAGTTCCCGAAACCAGAGATTTTCACCTTCTCACCCTGGGCGAGGGTTTCCTTGATGATGTCGAAGACTTTTTCGACGAGCTCAGCTGCTTCTTTCTTCGAGAAACCGACCCGCTCGTAGATCTGCTCAACAATCTCAGCCTTCGTCATTGATTCCGTCTCCCTTTGTCAGGGTCCCAATGCTTCGGACGCCCTCGAACCATCTGCTGTTGCTGGCTGTTCGTCGCTGTCTTTCGTCGCCTTACCGCCGGGCAGGCTAGCCCAACTTCCTGAAAAACAACAGCTAATCAAGATTGGGGCGAAATCAACACTAGGTAGACGTGCGAAACGGTGCTCAGGCGGAATCTCGTGGCTCAGGCGGCGGTGGCAGCTTCCTTCGCCTTCTTGACGAGTTCGCTGAAGGCCGTCGGATCGCTCACCGCCAACTCGGCCATGACTTTGCGATCCATCTCCACGCCGGCTTGCTTGAGGCCGTTGATGAATCGACTGTACGAGAGACCTTGATCGCGGCAGGCAGCGTTGATCCGCACAATCCAGAGCCGGCGAAATTCGCGCTTGCGTTGCTTGCGACCGATATACGCGTAGACACCCGCCTTGTCGACGGCCTCCTTCGCAGTACCGGCGAGCTTGCTTCTCGCGCCGTAGTAACCCTTCGCAAGTTTGAGTAGTCGCTTGCGACCTTTCGCGGCCGCTACCCCTCGTTTTACCCGAGCCATGCTGATCTTCCCTCGATTGTTTCGATTGGTGCTGCGGATTGTGCACTCAATCGTTTCGCACGTGATGCGGTTCTTTGACTTTGGGTCTTTGATCTTGATTTAGGTCTTGGTTTAGACCTTGGTTTAGACATTGGATAGGCGACCCGTCTTCTATACTGATCGTTCTATACTGATCGTTCAGAAACCCGGGATCATCCTCTTCACCCGACTCACGTCGGCGGGAGCAAGCAGAGTGTCCTGGCGCAAACCGCGCTTACGCTTGGTTCGTTTCTTGGTGAGGATGTGCTGCTTGTTCGCCTTCTGTCGCACGATCTTGCCAGTCCCGGTCTTCTTGAACCGTTTGGCGGCCCCGCTGTGGGACTTCATCTTGGGCATGCCTGTTTCTCCTGCGCCTCTTTATCTCTGATAACTCTGGTTGCGCTATCTCTGATAACTCTGGTTTGCGCTTCCCTCGGGATGCATCGCGCACGCCCGTTCCGCGGGACCGGGGACGCTACCACGTAACCCTGTGATTCGCGTTGTTTTTTTCCATTTTTGGCGGGTTTCTGCCGACTGCCCCTCCAATTCAGCCCGCCTCGTCTCCCAAGCTGGCCGGCTCCTCCCCGGTCGGCGCCACTGGCCCGGGCGCCTCGCTGTCCTCGTGCAGCCCCGAGGCCTGCGCCTCGTCCGCCTTGCGTTGCTTGGCCGCGCGTCGCTCGGCCTTCTTGTCCACCACCGGCTCGCTCGAAACCCCGCCGACTTTCGCCGCCTCGATTTCTTCCAGGCGCTTCGCTTCCGCTACCACTTCCCGGTCGGCGACCAGGATCATGGACATGAAGCGACCTTCCATGCGCGGAGGGTTCTCCATCTTGGCGAGCGTCCCGAGCATCTCCTTGACTTGCTGGAGCTTCTTCCGGCCGCGATCGATGTGGACCATCTCGCGTCCGCGGAACATCACCGTCAGCTTGACCTTGTCGCCATCCATCAAGAACTTGCGGGCGTTGTTGAGCTTGAATTGGAGGTCGTGCAGGTCGGTACCCGGCCGCAGCTTGATCTCTTTCAAACTCGCCGCGTGGGACTGTTTGCTCGACTTCTTTTTCTTCTGCTCATACTTGTAACGGCCATAGTCCATGATGCGACAAACCGGAGGACGCGAATTTGCCGCGACCTCGACCAGATCAAGGCCAGCTTCGCGCGCCTTGATCAATGCATCTTCGGGGCTCATCACACCGAGCTGTTCACTGTCTGCTCCAATGACGCGGACCTCACGCACACGAATTCTTTCGTTGATGCGCGTGGCGTCTCGCTCCGGAGCTACGATTCGAAATCTCGATCTTGCAGGAATGCGAATTTCCTCCTAGGACAACGGTCCCATTTGTCTTGCACTGATACTGGCTACAAGTTGGCTCACCAGAGCATCCAGGGCTATGGGCTCTGTACTCTGTTTCTTCGTCTTGCGAAGCCTGGGTGTCACCGTTCCGGCTTCGATTTCCTTTTCTCCGATCACCAGGGTGAGGGGAATCTTCGCGATCTCGGCTTCTCGTATCTTGAAGCCCAGGGTCTCGCTGCGTTCGTCTACGTCGGCACGCACTCCCGCGGCCACGAGAGTCTTGGTAATTTCCTCCGCCCGGACGTGCTGGGCTTCTGAAATAGGCAGGACGAGAACCTGAACCGGCGATAGCCAGAAGGGAAAGTCCCCACCCGTGTGCTCGATATAAAGGGCTATGAAGCGCTCGAGTGAGCCGAGCACGGCGCGGTGGAGCATCGCGGGTCGGTGTCGCTCGCCGTCGCGGCCGACATACTCGAGACCGAAGCGATCGGGCATGGCCATGTCGATCTGGATCGTGCCCAGGGTCCAGGCCCGGCCCAACACGTCAGAGAAATCCGCCTCGACCTTCGGACCGTAAAAGACGGCCTCGCCTTCCTTGATGGTGCATTCAAACCCAGCGTTTTCGACACATTCCACCAGCAATTTCTCGGCGCGGTCCCAATCTTCGGGAAGCCCCAAGAATTCTTCCGGTCGGGTCGAGACCGCCAGAGTGACCCCCTCGAGACCAAGGGCCCCGTACACGTCGGCCATCATCTCAAAAAAGCTTTGCACCTCTGCGGCCACTTGATCGGGCTCGCAATAGATATGGGCGTCATCCTGGGCGAAGGAACGCACTCGGGCCAGTCCATTGAGGGTTCCGCTGCGCTCGTTGCGATGCAGACGCGAGAATTCGGCCAGGCGCAGGGGAAGCTCTCGATACGAACGAAGACGGCTGCCGAACAGATGACAGTGGCCCGGGCAGTTGGTCGCCTTGAGACCGATTTCTTCGCCCTCCCCCTCGCCTTCGAACCAGTACATGTCGTCGTAGAACATCTCGTAGTGCCCCGAGATCTTGAACAACTCGGCCCGGCACAACTGCGGGGTCATGACTTCCTGGAAGCCATACTTGGGATGGAGACTCCGGATAAAGTCCACCAAGCCGTTGTAGACCACCATGCCCTTGGGCAGATAAAATGGGGAGCCCTGGGAAACCGGGTCCAGAAGGAACAGTTCGAGCGCGACCCCCACCCTGCGGTGGTCCCGCTTCTTCGCCTCCTCGAGCCGGGCCAGGTGAGCTTTGAGTTGCTTCTTGTTGCTGAACGCCGTGCCGTAAATGCGCTGTAGCTTGTGGCTGGACTCGTCGCCCTTGAAGTAGGTACCGCTGGCTTCGGTCAACTTCACCGCGCCAATCTGTTTGGTGCTCCTCACGTGGGGGCCGCGACACAAGTCGACGAAGTCACCGTGGCTGAAGAGCGTAATTTCGCTGTCCTCGGGGATGTCGTCGATACGAGTCAGCTTCAAGGCTTCGCCCAGCTGCTCGAAGCGTGTCTTCGCCTCTTCACGAGTCACCACTTCGCGATTGAATGGGGCGTCGGTCGCGATGATGCTCGCCATTTCCTTTTCGATGCGTTCGAGGTCTTCTGGCGTAAAGGGTTCGTCGACCAAAAAGTCGTACTGAAACTTCTCACTGTGGTCAGCGCGTCCGGCATCGATCTGTGCGTTGGGGAACAATCGCTTGACGGCGTCCGCCATCACGTGCTCAGCGGAGTGCCGGATTACGTCACCGCCGTCTTCGTCTTTGGACGTGACGATCTCGATCGCAACATCTTGCAAGAGAGGCAGGCGGAGGTCTACGAGTTGTCCGTCGATGCGGCCGGCCAGGGCAGCTTTGGCGAGGCCCGGCCCGATTTTCTCCGCAACCTGTAGCACTGTCGAGCCCTGAGCCACCGCCACCGTATTTCCGTCGGGGAGACGGATATTGATCTCGCTCATGAGTTGTGGTGCGGCATGATGTTCTTGGAACTCCTGGAACTGTCTGTCGGTCTTTTCATTCGCCTCATTCGACTGCTTCGACTCCTGCTTCGACTCATTCAACCTTGCCATCTGCGCCATCGGCTCATCGATCGAGTCGGCTCGGACGGTAGCCAGCGGTCCCGATGGTAGGCACGGGCGGGATCGAACCGCCGACCTCTGCCGTGTCAAGGCAGCGCTCTAGCCCCTGAGCTACGTGCCTAAATCGAGCTAACGAGCCGGAGTATTTACCCTTTTCCCGGATTCGAGTCAATGCTCGACCCTGGGGAGGCCAGGCTCCGACGCCTCTGTGGGGTCCGAAACCCAATTGACCACGATGTGCACCCGATTGCCGCTGGCTTGAACCGGAACGATCTCGAAGGCCGGCGGAGCCAGTATCAGCATCTGTTCGAGAAATTCGACGGCCGAAGCCTGCGTCTCGACGTCGAGAATCGTTCGACCATGCCCCATCTCGACTGGATAGACACCCGTGGCGCCAAGTGGCCCCTCGAGCAGTTCCCGCATGGCGAGGTACGCGGGATAAATCGTCAGACCGTCAATTTCGAGTCGCACTTCGTTTGAACCCAGGGCGTTCTCGCCCGGAATCAGAAGACCCGCTTCTACTAATTTCGCTTGAATGCGATCGACATCGACCTGAACCTCGACAATCACCAGGTACTCCTCGCTTACGTCGGGATCGTCGGAAAACAGGGCGGGCCTGCGTCCGCGGTCTTCGATCACCCGGAAGCGCAAGGTATAGGGCACCATCTTCTCGCCCAGGATGGCGTCGAGATCGGGAGCATTGGGATCGTATTCTGGGTCGCCGGTGATCCCGTTCACAGGATCGTCCAGGTATGGAGAACCCAGCGGGTCGCGGCTTTCGCGGTCGATCAACTCCTGGTCGATCTCCTCGTCGCTCAATTCGTCAATCGGCTGATCGGCCAGGAAGTCCTTGGCGACTCGCACCACCGCTTCGCGCAGGGCTTGAGCGATCGCCGCATCTCGCGGCACCACGGAGGCCATGCGGGTTGGATCGATCGACACCGTGCCCACGACTTCGAGCGTCCGCACCTCCGCACTCCCGACTGCGGGCTGCATCGACGCCACGGCTGCAAACGCGATGATCGCGACAAGTCGCGCGCACAAGCTTTCGCTGGTTCGATTCAAATACTCAACTCCGTCACGTTGTGGCCAAAGAGTGCATCGACATCCCGACACATTTCCGGTGTCGCACGCACCCCGCGGACCGCGCCGACCGATACGATGGTCTCACTCTCCCCGGGGATTAGCACGTGGAGCACGACCGGGCAGTCTCCCGGATGGCTTGCGAGAACCTTGATCAGGGCCTCCAGGCGGTCCTGGCTGACGTCGCTCGCCAGCATCTTCACCCGCAGCGTTCCGGCCAACTTCTCTTCGGCCTGGGATAGGGGCATGACGTCCGACACCAGAATCTTGGGCGTCTCGCCGTCCTCGAGTTTTCCCGAAACCAACAGCGGCAGAGGTCCCTGGCCCTCGTCGCCGTTCATGGCCCGCTTCCATAACTCCACATTCGCTTCGAAGGCATCGCTGAAGATCACGAGTTCGAAGCTCCCCTCCAGATCTTCCAAGGTTGCAAAGGCCATGCGCTTGCCGCGTTTGGTTCGGGTTTCGCGCAGGGCAGTGAGCAGCCCGCCCACGCGAACCTCGCGTTGCACCTTACTTTGCCAATCTGCGGCGGTGCAGTCGCAGAAGCGCGAGAGCAAGGGGAGGACCTCGCCCAGCGGATGTCCGCTCACGTAAAAACCGAGCAGTTCTTTTTCGTATCCCAGGGTTTCCCGATCGGACCAGGGCACGGCCCGGGTCAGCTCGAGTCCGGATTGCGAATCCTGCATATCCATCCCGCCAAACAAGCTTTCTTGGCCGACGGCGCGGTCGCGCTGGGTCGCCGCCGCGCGTTCGAGCCCGGCGTCCACCGACGCCCATACCGACGCGCGTTCCTCGTGCAGGGTGTCGAAGGCTCCGCACTTGACCAGGGACTCGACCACGCGTCGGTTGACCTTGCGCGAGTCCAGCCGCGATACGAAATCGAAGAAACTCTTGAAGCGTCCCTCGTCTTGCTCCCGCGAGGCGAGGATCGAGTCGATCGCACCGGCCCCGACATTCTTGATGCCGGCAAAGCCAAAGCGAATGGCGCCGTTCACCACCGCGAAATCTCGCTGGGATTCGTTCACGTCCGGGGGCAGGATCTCGATCCCGATGGCCCGCACGTGGGCGATATAGCGAGAGAGACGATCGTGACTGCCCGACTCGATGGTCAGGACCGCGGCCAGAAACTCCTCGCGATGGTTCGCCTTCAGGTAGGCCGTCTGGTAGGTGATGTAGGCATAGGCGGTCGAATGCGCCTTTGGAAAACCGTAGCCCGCAAATTCAACGATCAGATCGAAAACGTCGCCGGCTTCTCTTGCGTCGACCCCGTTCTCGACCGAACCGTCCACGAAGCGAGCGCGCTGTTGCTGCATGACGTCGGCCTTTTTCTTGCCCATCGCACGGCGGAGCAGATCCGCCTCCCCCAGGCTGTAGCCCGCCATGGTTTGAGCGATCTGCAGGACCTGATCCTGGTACACGATCACACCCAGGGTTTCCTCGGTCAGGTGTGCGATCCGGGGATGCAAGGCCTTCACGGGCACACTGCCGCGCTTGCGGTTGACGTAGTCGTCTACCATGCCGGACTGCAGCGGCCCCGGACGATAAAGGGCGACCAGCGGAATGATTTCTTTGAATGTGCGCGGCTGCAACTTGACGACCAGTTCCGTCATGCCCGAGGACTCGACCTGGAACACCCCTTCGGTGTCGCCGGCGCAGAGCATGTCGTAGGTTTTTTTGTCGTCGAGAGGGATGGCATTGACATCGAAGTCTTCGAAGCCCGGCTTGCGCTGGATCATCTTCTCCGCGTCGGCCATCAGGGTCAGGGTTTTGAGGCCGAGGAAGTCAAATTTGATCAGGCCGATTTCTTCGATGCAGCTCATGTTGTACTGGGACATCACGACGCCGGATTTCTGGTCCTTGTAGAGCGGAACCATCTCGATCAGGGGCGTATTGCCGATCACGACCCCGGCCGCGTGTTTTGAGGCGTGCCGGGTCAATCCCTCGAGACTGCGCGCGGTTTCGATCAGTCGTTCAACCTGAGAATCCGACTCTATGCGGGTCCGCAACTCGGGAGATTGTTCAATCGCCTGATCGAGCTTGATGCCCAGCACGTCGGGGATCAGCTTGGCGATACGATCGACTTCTCCGTACGGCATCCCCATCACCCGGCCAACATCGCGGATCACCGCCCTGGCTTGCAATGTTCCGAAGGTGACGATCTGGCAAACCTTCATCGTTTCGTAATGTTCGGCGTCGTGTTCGATTTGGCTCTTTGACCCGTCTTCTTCCTGGAGTCGAACACCGTCGTACTTCTCGCTGACGTAGCGGATCACCTGCTCACGTCCCCGCATGCAGAAGTCGACGTCGATATCCGGCATCGAAATGCGCTCGGGATTCAGAAAGCGTTCAAAAATGATGTCGTATTCGATCGGGTCTACGTTCGTGATGTTCATCCCATACGCCACCAGACTACCGGCCGAACTTCCCCGCCCGGGACCCACCGGGATCCCGTTCTTTTTGGCGTAATTGATGAAGTCCGCCACGATCAGGAAGTAGCCAGGAAAGCCCAACTCCCGGATGACCTTGAGTTCGTGATTCATGCGCTCGACATAGGTCTCGTGCACAGAACCTTCGAAGGGCTGATCGGGATCCATCCCCAGGCGATTGCGCAAACCCGCCCAGGACTGCTGCTCCATGACCTCGTCCAGACTCTCACCTGCCGGCACTTGAAAGTCTGGCATGTGGTACGTGCCCATGGGAATTTCAACGTCGCATCGTTCGGCAATGACCAGGGTGTTTTCGATCGCCGAGGGGTGATCGTGAAACAACTCTCGCATTTCGTCGCCGTCTTTTACGTAGAAGCCCCGTCCGTCGAAGCGAAAGCGTTTCTCGTCGGAGAGGTTCGACGCGGTGCCCACGCACAAGAGCGCGTCGTGATGCTCGTGATCACAATCCTTGAGATAGTGGGCGTCGTTGGTCGCAACCAGGGGAATATCCATATCGCTGGACATCTTGATCAGCTCGGCGTTGACCAGGTCCTGGTCCGCGATGCCGTGGCGCTGCAACTCCAGGTAAAAGCGATCCTGAAACAGACCGCGAAACTCTTCGGCGACCTCCCAGGCCCGGTTCACCTCCCCGTGCACGATGGCCCGGGGAACCGGAGCTGACAGACAACCCGAGGTTGCGATCAGACCTTCGTGGCGTTCCCTCAGCAGGTCCATGTCGATACGCGGCTTGTAGTAGAAGCCCTCGAGGTAGGCCTTCGACACCAGATACATCAAGTTCTTGTAGCCCGTCGCGTTCATCGCGATCAGCAGAAGATGGCTGATCGCGTCAAAGCCTCCTTCGGTGCGCTCACGCTTCTCTCGATCGAAGCGCGAGTTGCCGGCAATGTAGACTTCGCAACCGATGATCGGCTTGATGTCGTTGGCCAGAGCCTTGTTGTAGAACTCGACGGTGCCAAACAAATTGCCGTGATCGGTCTGCGCGACCGCCGGCATGTTCATTGCCTTTGCGTGCTCGAACAGCGGGTTGTGCTTGATGGCGCCATCAAGCAGCGAATATTGGGTATGCAGGTGGAGATGAACGAAGGGACTCGGCACGCCCCTACTCCCACTCGATCGTGGCAGGGGGCTTGGACGAGATGTCGTACACGACCCGGTTGATTCCCGGGACCTCATTGATGATGCGACTCGAAATACGCGCCAGCACATCGTGAGGGATGTGCGCAAAATCGGCAGTCATGGCGTCGACCGAGGTTACGCAACGCACTGCAATGACGTTTTCATAGGTCCGTGCGTCCCCCATCACGCCCACACTTTGCACAGGAAGGAAGACACACAGCGCCTGCCATATTTCATCGTAGAGTCCGGCGGCGCGAATCTCCTCGAGCATGATGGCATCGGCCGCGCGCAGGGGCGTGAGCCTTTCCGGTGTCACCTCGCCGAGGATGCGGATCCCCAGGCCCGGTCCGGGAAACGGATGACGTCCAACCAGCGCGTCGGGCAGACCCAACGCTCGCCCCACCTCCCGTACCTCGTCCTTGAAGAGTTCGCGCAGAGGTTCGACGAGTTGCAGACGCATGTCCTCCGGCAGGCCGCCGACATTGTGGTGGGTCTTGATCGTGGCCGAGGCTCCCTTGACGGAAACGCTCTCGATCACGTCGGGGTAAAGCGTCCCCTGAACGAGGTAGTCGCAGTCCCCGAGCTTCTGAGACTCTTCCTCGAAGACATCAATGAACAAGCCGCCGATGATGCGCCGCTTCTGCTCGGGATCGCTCACGCCCTTGAGCGCCGACAAGAATCGATCGGATGCGTCTACGCTCACCAACTTGACGCCGAGGGCACCAGCAAAGAGCTTTTCGACTTCTTGCCGCTCGTTGCGTCGCATCATTCCGTGATCGACGAAGATGCAGGTCAGTTGATCGCCGATCGCCCGGTGGACCAGCGCGGCGGCCACCGAGGAGTCGACGCCTCCCGACAGTCCGCACAAAACGAGTCCCTTTCCCACTTGCCGCCGAATCTGTTCGATGCCCTGATCGATGTAGGCGTCCATCGTCCAGTTCCCGCTGCAACCGCAAATGTCGACCACGAAGTTGGCGAGGATCTGCGAGCCGCATTCGGTGTGGACGACCTCGGGATGGAACTGCAGGCCCCAGATCGGACGCTCGCTGTGCCGGATCGCCGCGTAGGGTGAATTTTCGCTGGTCGCCAGGATCTCGTAGCCTTTGGGTAGCGCCAGCACCTTGTCGCCGTGACTCATCCAGACGACGTGGTCTGCGTCAGCCGATATTCCTTCGAACAAACGGTCGGAGCTGCCCGCCCCATCGACGAGGCTGAGATGAGCGCGACCGTATTCGGATTCGTCGGCTTTCTCGACCCGCCCCCCGAGCCGCGCGACCAGCAACTGAAGTCCGTAGCAAATGCCGAGGATCGGAATGTCCAGTTCGAAGACCGCCGGATCGATATCCGGAGCGTCGGGGTCGTGGACACTCGACGGGCCCCCGCTCAGCACGATCCCCGCGGCCCCAAAGGCCGCGATCTCATCGAGATTCATCCCGGCGGGATGGATCTCGCAATAGACATGTTGTTGCCGAATGCGCCGGGCGATCAATTGCGTGAATTGCGAACCAAAATCCAATATCAGGATTCGGTCGCGCACGCCCCCATCTGCGGCTGCATCGGGTGCACTTGGTGCACTTGGTGCACTTGGTGTACTTGGTGTAGTTGGTGTAGTTGGTGTAGACGCGGCGTCAGTCAATGCGGTAATTGGGAGCTTCCTTGGTCACGATCACGTCGTGAACATGGCCCTCGTGTAGCCCCGCCGAGGAGATTTTCACAAACTGCGCCCGGGTCCGAAGCTCGGTCAGGTTGGCGGCACCGCAGTACCCCATTCCCGCCCGGAGCCCGCCGTAGAGTTGATGCAGGCTAGCCGACAAGCCACCCCGATACGGAACTCGCCCTTCGATGCCCTCGGGAATCAGATTGCTGTCCTGTACCTGCGATTGGAAGTAGCGATCGCTGCTGCCCTGGGCCATGGCACCGAGTGAACCCATGCCGCGGTAGACCTTGTACGAACGCCCCTGGAACAACACGACTTCGCCCGGGGCTTCGTCGGTGCCCGCAAATAGAGAGCCAATCATCACGGTGGAGGCGCCACCGGCCAACGCCTTCACGACGTCTCCAGAATATTTGATGCCTCCGTCCGAAATCACGGGAATTCCGTAGCGACTCGCAATCTCGAAGGCGTCGATGACGGCGGTGAATTGCGGCACTCCGACTCCGGCGATCACCCGCGTAGTGCAAATGGATCCGGGCCCGATCCCGACCTTGACTGCCGACACCCCGGCCTTGATCAACGCCTCGGCGCCTTCTCCCGTCGCGACGTTGCCGCCGACGATCGGCAGATCGGGAAAGTGGCTGCGCAATTCGGTGATGGCCTGGAGCACGCTCTGGGAATGACC
The DNA here is from genome assembly GCA_022563535.1 of Myxococcales bacterium. Lineage (NCBI taxonomy): Bacteria > Pseudomonadati > Myxococcota > Myxococcia > Myxococcales > Myxococcales bacterium. The sequence continues at coordinate 44,214 of JADFNE010000025.1, read as the reverse complement.
GTGTGCAGTATCGACGACCACGACATCGACTCCGGCGGTCACCAGCGCCTGGGCCCGCTCCAGCCGTTCGTCACCAACGCCGAGCGCGCCGCCGCAGCGCAGCCTGCCCAATGAGTCCTTGCAGGCGTCTGGGTAACGCTCGCTTTTTTCGATGTCCTTGATGGTGATCAGTCCGCGGAGATTGCCTTCGGAATCGACCACCAAAAGCTTTTCGATGCGGAACTGGTGCAGCAACTCTTTGGCGCGCTCCATGCCGGTCCCCGGCGGCACCGTGACCAGGTCCTCGCGGGTCATCATCGAAGACACTTTGGCGTTGGTGTCTTTCACGAAGCGAAGATCGCGATTGGTCAAGATTCCAACCGCCTTGCCGTCCCGGGTCACGGGAACCCCAGAAATGTGATAGCGGGCCATCACTTCGATGGCTTCGTAGACGCGCTGATCGGGGGACATGGTGATCGGATCCACGATCATACCCGACTCGGAACGCTTCACCTTGTCGACCTCGGCCGCATGGCTGGCGATCGACATGTTCTTGTGGATGATGCCAATGCCCCCGTTCTGGGCCATGGAGATGGCGGTCTCGTGTTCCGTCACGGTATCCATCGCGGCGGAAAGCAGCGGGGTATTGAGATCGATCTCGCGGGTCAGTTGGGAGCGAAGATCAACTTCGTTGGGTAGAACACTCGACTCACCGGGCACGAGGAGGACGTCGTCGAACGTCAGCCCCTCGCGAATTCGGCTCTCATCCATTCAGAGCTTCTCGCTTAGGCAAAGGGGGGCGATGGGTTGGACGATTGCCGTCCAAGGCCTCCTGTTTGCTGTGCAATCTTACGGGGCAGGTCGCGTGCGGTCAACCGCTGAAGACGATCTCGTCGCTGGAAAATTCGCGTTTTATGCGGGCGAGCTTGGGGCGCAGTTCCGTGGCCAACTCGGCCACCGCCGCTTCGGCCAGGCGGCACGCGGTACGCGGCGCGTCTCCGGCGAGACGCATGAAACCGGCACGACTGAGGGCCAGGAGTTCGCAATCGCCTTCGGCGACGGCGTGGGCCTCGCGCGCGCCAATCGTCATCAGTGACATGACTCCCAGGGCGGAACCTCCGCACAACAGTGACAGATCGCCACAGCCTTCGCTCTTGATGCGAATGCTTCCCTCGCAGAGCAGATACAGGGTGTCGGCCTCGTCGCCCTCGCGGAACAGGCTCTCCCCTTCTGCCAGGGAGAGGGGCTCGAGAAGTTCAAAGAGGTCGATTCGACCCTCTTCGTCGAATTCGACGAACAACGAGAACACCTTCAGATCATCGGGACTCACGGGACTCACCCACCTCGCTCATTACGGCACGACCCTCGCGAACATGCTGCGCAAGAGTGTGGTGGAATCTTTGTCGCTATCGAGCCGGATCAGGAAGAGTGATGCGTCCCCGAGTAGCGCGAGGTTTTCCTGCAGGTCCTCGGGACGCAAGCGATCCTTACGGGCAAACAACACGACGTGGAGCGCGTCGGTTCGGGTGCCCGCCTCCAATACTTCGAAAATCTCGCGGTCGTGCAGTGCCCCCTCGGAGACATCTGGACCGTGAAGGTGCAGGGTTCCAAGCGCGCCATTGGCGGCCATCGGCCACAACGGCCGGTACGAATCAGAGCTGGGCACCTGGAGCAGTTCCAATTCCAGGTCGCCCTCGAATCGAAGCGTGCCCAGAGATCCCAGTCGGATCTGGGGCTCGACCCCCCCCTCGAGTTCGGGCGCAATCTTGAAGGCTGGCAGCGACTCGAGCAGCTTCACCAGGCTGGAAAGCGCCTGGGGTTCGCGCGCCTCCACCAGGATCTTTCCCGGGATCATGCGCTCGCCCCGGGGTGTCGCACTCTGAAGGTAGTCGCGCAGGCGTCTCAGCTGCGCCTCGTCGAATAAACCACCCTCGGCCGCACTCAGCCCGCGCACCGGAGTCTGTTCCACTCTCACGATGTTGCGCTGAGACAGGGTGTACAGGGTTCGCAGCACCTGATAGTCGGGAAACGAACTGTGATCCACGATGTCTCGCACCCGGTCGAAGTGCTCGAGCAGCAACAGCACTTCCTGGGTCAGCGGGTGGACGATGTTGGGCAGTTCAGCGTTCTTGACGATGAGATTGACCGTCGCGGATAGCGGCGGCAACTGCAGAGCGAGGCGATCCCACTCGGCGATCTGCCGCAGTCCCTCGGCGAGCAGCGCGCGAACCGGAGCCAGCATTTTTTTCGCGGTCATGTCTGGGGGACGTCCCGTCTCGAATTTAAAGCGTCCCTCACGCCATGCCAGCATGCGGTACAGGGCTTTCTCGCCCACCACCTTCCCGATCTCCGCCTGCAGAACCTCGCCTTCGTGCAACAGCACGAAGCCGTGCTCTCGGCCGCCCTGCGACGGCTCACCTTCGAGTTGCAGTTCTTCACCGTCGCCATCGCGTTCGAGCTCCATCCGGCCGGTCTTGCGCGCCAGATGGGCAACCTGCAGCAGATCCGCCAGGGGAATCTTTGTCAGATCGCCGTCGACCGCGATACCGGACTTGGAGGCTGACTCCAGGGCCTCGATGCGATCGCATTTGGTCATCTGCGCAGCAATCACGCGCATGACTTCATCGCGCGGCGCAGAGATTGGCAGCACGACATCACCGACCTCGAGCGAGATCGCGCTCCCTGTTTCCGGCTTGAGGAACAAAAAATGCACGGCGTGGGTGCGTGGATTGGCGCGCAAAATATCGGCGAGCTTCGATGCGCTCACCAGCGGCAGGTCGACTTCGCTGACGATCAGATCCACGGGGTTCGCCAGGGCCACTTCGAGCGCTGCGGAACCGTTCTCTACCGCAACGGCTCGCATTCCCAACTCGGTGCAGTCTCGCACCAACTTCTGTCCTCGGGCCTGATTGCTGTCCGCCACGAGGATCGAACGCACATTTTTGTTTCGATCGTTTCCCTTTCCAAATCCCATCAGGCCGGTGCTCCCAACGGCAGCCCGAGGTCCTTCTGGAGCTGGAACGCCAGGTGTTCGACGAGGCTGCGATCCTCTGTGTGGAACAGACGTATGCGGTCCGCGTCGGGCTGATGGGCCGTCACCATCGCATACACGGGTCCCTCCCCGTAGTAGAGCGCAAAGGGTCGGTCCGTCCCCGCTCGATGGCTGGGCACGCACGTCACCCCACCGGATTCTTCGGCCAGTTGACGATCCTCACCGACCAATACGATTTCAGTCTTCGTCTGCAGTTCGCGCAAGCGTGCGAGTCCCTCGCGAACCACCGGCACGACGGCTTCGCTGGGGGACAAGAACAATAGACCGCGATCCTTGGGTCTGCGTGCAATCTCGTCGAGCAGCAAGCGCGTCGCTTCTGCGCTCAGCTCCGCTCGCTCCATCGCGCCTTCTTCGAGCAGGCGATCGATCGAGCGAGAGAAACTTTGCTCTCCGGTCGACAGGCTGCGGAGCAACATGTTGCGGTCCTGGTTTAGCCGTGCCTCGATGCCCAGTTCGAGGGTTTCCATTTGGCTGCCATCGGTCGGATACGTCACAGCCGCCAGGGCCAGCACTTCGCTCGATTCGGGTGAGGCCGAATTGAGAATTTCGGATTCTTCCAGCAACTCGCGAATGCGCTGCTTCAGAACGGCGGCCCCCACAGCGTCTGTTTCGGGCAGCAAAATGTTGTAGTGGCGTGCGTCTTGCGAAGCCAAAAGATCGGTAATACGCAGCGCCCCACTCAGATGTTCGATCAGGTTGGCAACCGTGCGCGAAATTTCGGCATCCGAGGCGCGCCGAACGAGATTTGCAACCGGTCCTACGTCGACGTGGACGACCGAAAGCGAGCGACCGAAGCGGGCGGCCTTCTGAATCTCGTTTCGCACCGCGTCCTGAAAGAAAACGTGGGTGTAGGCCCGCGTCGTCGGGTCGCGAAAGGATCGCCGCTCCAGCTCGCGAAAGCGCAGGGCGTTGACCACCGCCGTGGCTCCGTATGCACCAAACTTTTCCACCGAGGCGAGTTCGGACTCACCAAATTCAATTTCGTCCAGAGGATCGGTCAGACGCGCAAGCCCGATCAGATCGCCTCCGAAGCGCAGGGGTACGAACAAAGCGTTGCCCGTTTGGTTGGGCCGGGGCATGATGATCGCGTGTCCGGGACTGAGCAGCGATTCGAGCGGTTCGCCGAGATCGCCTGCGAGCAGTTCCTCGCGTTCCTCCTCCACCCGGATGATGCCCCGCACACCTTCGAGCCGGAGTCGATCACTGCCGAGTTCCTCTGCAATCCACAACACCCCGCCCTGGGCCCGGGATTCGAGACACAAGCCCTCGATCATTCGTTCTGCCAGGGGCTCGACCGCGAGGGTCGAGAAAAGGCGGGTGGCGCGCTCGTAGAGCGAGAGCACGCCCATGTACTCGAGGTTCTCCGACATCAGCCGTTCGTGTTCGTCGCCCAGGCGGCGGCGTTGGAGAATCTTTTCGATGGAGCGCGCAAGCGTATTGCGATCAAACGGCTTGAGAATGTAGTCGGTCGCGCCCTGTTTCATGGCTTCGACGGCCGTCTTGACGTCGACGACACCCGTGACCATCACGATATCCTGGTCGGGAAGGCGTTCTTTGATGCGGCCGACCAGTTCGGTGCCGTCCACGCCGGGCATCACCAGATCGGTCACCACGACATCGAAGGTGTCTCGCTCCAGGACGTGAAGGGCTTCTTCGGCGCTCGAAACGGTCTCGACGTCGTAGCCCTCTTCGCGCAGCAGCCCTTCGAGCAGCTCGCGAAAGTAGCGCTGGTCGTCGACCGCCAATATGCGTGCTTTTGCCATATCCACCCCACCTGGCGAACGATCGCTGTAGCCGTTGACCCCGTTTGGGACGCAACTCGCTAGCGCTCATCGGCAGACCGCCGACTGCGCTTCACCTGCGTATCGGGTTTTCAGCTTGAAATGGGGAGGAGTTCGGCTGTCGGGACGCCGATCAGCGAGTGCGGCGTCGCCTCGACGACCTCGACTTCGAGATAACGACCGGGTTCGAGTACACCCAGCGCAGCGTGGGACGTGTGATCGCCATTCACATTCACGTTTACCACGCGATGATGAAGATCTCGTCCCCTAATCTGGCCCGCGCGATGCAGACTCGCCCCCTCGACCCGAATTTCTGCGCGCTTTCCAACCCTGCTGAAATGGTATTCGAGCGTGAGCTTGCGCTGAAGATCCTGCAGCTCGGAGAGCCTCGCCGAGATCGTTTCGGGCGAGATTTCGACATCCGCGTATTCGAGGGCTTTGGTGCCTGGCCTGCGGGAATACTTGAAGCTGTAGCTGTCGACGAAACCGATCTCCTCGATCAGGGAGAGGGTTTCACGGAATTCCGCGTCGCTCTCACCGGGGAAGCCCACGATCAGATCCGTCGTTACGACGACGTCGGTTCGCAGGGCCCGCAGGCGTTCGATGATTCCCAGATAGTCGCTCCGCGTGTAGCGCCGGCGCATGCGCTCGAGAACCGGGTCTGAACCGCTCTGGACCGGCATGTGGACGTGAGGGCAAAGCTTCTCGAGGTCTCCGTGGGCAGCCAAAAGGGCTTGATCGAAGAAGAGCGGATGAGGACTCGTGTAGCGAATTCGCCGCAGCCCATCGATTGCGTCGAGCCGCCGGAGCAGGGCCGCAAACGGAATCGTCCCCCGTGCCTCGCCCGCTCCCCGCCTGACGTCGTGCCGTCCGTAGGCGTTGACCGTCTGGCCCAGCAGGGTGATCTCGCTGACACCCCTGGCCACCAACTTCTGCACCTCGTCGACAATGCTCGCCGCCGGCCGACTGATTTCACGGCCCCGGGTCCTGGGCACAACGCAAAAGCTGCAGAACATGTCGCAGCCTTCCATCACCGTCACAAATGCGTGTCCGGTGTCGGGTCCGCGGTATGCGGGGTGCCGTTCGGGCAAGTCAAAGCGCGCGAGCGACACCGATTCCTCAACCCGCACGCTCGCATGTCCCTCGGCTGCGCCGTCGAGCATCGCCGGAACGGCTAGCAGATTGTGCGTTCCGAATACTAGATCCACGTGGTTGAAGCGCCGCAGGATCGTCTGCCCTTCTTGTTGGGCCACGCAGCCACCGACGCCGATCAAGCGCCCGGGTCGTTCCGCCTTCCATTCGCGCAGCCGCCCAAGATCGCTGTAGAGCTTGTTCTCCGCCTTCTCGCGCACAGAACACGTGTTGATTACCAGCAGGTCAGCCTGGTCCTCGTTCGCAGCCGCCTCGTAGCCGGCGTGATACAACAGGTTGGAAAGCTTCTCCGTGTCGTGGACGTTCATCTGGCAGCCAAAAGTGCGGATTGAAAAACGTTTGATTGCGCTCATGAACTCGGCCAAAACTACGGGTTGGAGGTGGGATCGCAGGGAGGCGGAGACTACTGGATCCTCGCTCCCACTCCCACTGGCGCGGAGCCGGTTGCCGCCCCAAATCGACTTGCGATCGGTTGGGATATAGGCCCGTAAGGGGCTGAACTCACATGGCTTTTTCCCCTTTGGCTACACGGTTTCAAAATCGTGTTTGACAAATCTGCCGCGCACTACATAATGGGTTCCATCGAGGTCGCGGCAGCCTCGAGCCGACTTGGCAGAACACGGTTCGCAAGTGGGCCAAACGGTCGCAAGCGAGTTTGAAGAGGAGTTTTCGGGTTTCGGAGCGGCGGTGGATTGGTCATTTCTAATGGAAATGTCCAACCTCTCACCCCCCATAATGAGTCCACCGCCCTCCCCCTGTCGAACGCTCCGTTGGCCATCAAGGCCGGCGGGGCGTTTTCTCGTTTTGGGGCTCGGCGCGCGGCGATGGGGAACAAGTGCGGACTCGCGAGGGAAGACACCTCAAAGAACGATCGAGTCGACCACCTTGGCAAGTTGTCGCAGGTTGCGACATTCCTCTGCGATATCGGTGTAGGGCAGATAACGGTTCATCACGCTGTCGCCGAAGCCCCAGGCACTCGGGCTCTCGGGATTGAGCCAGACCACGTTCTTGGCCTTTGCCTGGATGTCGCGCAAGCACCAGGCCTTGTCGTCGTTGTAGTTGTTGCGCGCGTCGCCGAGGATCAACACCGTGGTTCGCTTGTCGACCGCAGACAAGTAGTCGCGCCAAAAGATATTGAAGGCCAGACCAAAATTGGAGCGCGTGTAGACGTTGATCACGTCGCCGCCTTCCAAGGCCTTCTCGATCGCGCCGCTGACATCCGCATTCTTGAAGACCGGCGTCACTTCCCCGAGATCGGACACGAAAACAAAGCAGCGAATGCGCGTGAAGGCTTCTTGCAGGCTGTACATGAACTGCAGCATGAAGCGCGACACATTGGCCACTGACGAGGATACGTCGCACAGGATCACCAGCTTGGGACGCTCCTTGCGGCGATGTTTGTAGATCACCTTGAACGGCAGACCCCCGGTCGCCATGTTGCGGCGCAGGGTGGTATGCAGGTCGAGCTTGCCCTTTTTGTCGCGCCGACGTCGGATCGAGAGAATATTCTTGATGCGCTGGGCGAGCCGGTGGACCACCTCGCGCATGCGGGCGATCTCATCTTCCGTCAGGTGATAAAAGCTCTTCTCCGTGAGCATCTCCTGGCGAAATTTTTCCATGTAGTCGTGATTCTGGGTCTGGAGTTCGCGCTCGGTGAAGCTCCGCACCACTTTGCGCAGACTCTCCATCATCGCGCTGATCATCTCGCGCAGAGCCTGCACTTGTTCGGGAGACATCCCCGCCTCTTCGAGGCGCGTCGCCAGGCTTTCGAGTTCGCGGCCCGCGCCGTCCATCCCCATGCCTTCCACGGTACGGCGGCTGAAGAAGCCCACCTGGAGCATGTTTTCAATATTGCCGGTGCCCGCTTGCTGGGCCGCGTCGCGGATCATGCCTTCGAGCTGGGAGAGATCCTGGGTCAGCAGCGCCTTGGCGAGTTCGCCGAGATCGAGATCGCCGTCCATCTCGGCGAGCATCTCGGTGATCTGCTTCATCAAAGCGTCCAGGTCGATATCCATGGACGCCATGTTGTCGCCCACAGCGCCGAACGAGTCACGCAGGCTGTCGTAGAAGCCGGACCAGTAGAGATCGAAGATCTGGTCGAAGGTCGAAATCTCGTCGCCGCGCTTGACCATGGTCGTGCGCAGGGCGTTCTTGAAGAGTTCGCGATTGTCGATCGACAACACGTCCAGTGCTTCGAAAGCGTCGATCCCTTCAGCAACGGAAACGCGAATCCCGCTCTTGCGAAGCAAGTTCGCAAACTCCAGCACCTTGCGCTGCATGCTCAGTGGAGCACTCCCTTTTTCTGGGGCGACGCGGGCGCGGGCGACTCGACGGTCTGCGCATCACTTCCGGCAGCCTTGGCCGCCTTTTCCGAGAGCAGCTTCGAGAGCGCTTTTTGTGTCTTGTTGATATCGCCCTCATACTTGAGGATCACGTTGAGGGTGTCGGTAACCATCTTCTCGTCGAGTTCGCTTGCGTTCAGCGCGAGCAGCGCACGCGCCCAATCGAGAGTTTCACTGATGGAGGGAACCTTCTTGAGGTCGAGATTGCGGATCTTGTGCATCAAGCTCACCAGATCTTGCGCCAGACGCTTGTCGATCTCCGGCACCTTCTGGTCGAGGATCCTCAGTTCGAGTTCTTCGCTGGGATAGTCGATCCAGAGGTGGAGACAGCGCCGCTTGAGGGCGTCGCTCAATTCTCGGGCATCGTTGGAGGTCAGCATGACGAGGGGGATCTGGACAGCTTTGATCGTCCCCAACTCGGGGACCGTGACCTGAAAATCGGAGAGAATTTCGAGCAGGAAGGCTTCAAATTCCGGATCGGACTTGTCGACCTCGTCGATCAGCAACAGCACCGGAACTTCCGAGGTGATCGCTTGCATCAGCGGACGCGCCACGATAAATCGTTCGGAGAAGAACACCGACTCCTGGGCGGCGACGCGATCGGCAGCTTCGGCGAGGTTCTTCGCCCCGGCCATCGCCTCGCTGACATGATCCTTGAGCAACTGGGTATACAAGAGTTGCTTCGAGTATTCCCACTCGTAGAGCGACTTGGCTTCGTCGAGGCCTTCGTAGCACTGCAGACGAATGAGTTTGCGGTCAAGAGCCGTGGCAACGACCTTGGCCAGTTCGGTTTTGCCGACCCCGGCCGGCCCCTCGATCAGCACGGGCTTGCCCAATTTCTGGGCGAGGAAAACGACAGTCGCGATTCGCTGGTCGCACACATAGCCCTGATTTCCCAGCTCGATGACGACGCGATCAACACTATCGAACATGGAAAACGCTCCTATGTGTTGCCTACCTGGCGAAGGGCTTGGCGGAGGGCTTGGCAATGCGCTTGGCGAAGAGCCTGGCGACGACCCGTTCGGCCCGCGCTAACTCATCAAATGAAGCACGTGCCCGAGCTTGTCTTTCTTGGTTTGTAGATACTTGAGATTGGCCTCGTTGGGTTTGATCTCGAGTGGAACCCGTTCGATGATCTTGAGCCCGTAGCCCTCAACGCCGGCACGTTTGACCGGGTTGTTTGTAATCATGCGCATGCGACGCACGCCGAGATCAACCAGGATCTGGGTGCCGACACCGTAGTCTCGCTGGTCCGCGGCAAAGCCCAACCGATGATTCGCCTCCACCGTATCGAGGCCTTCTTCATCCTGCAGTGCATAGGCGCGAATCTTGTTCTTGAGCCCGATCCCGCGGCCCTCCTGTCGCATGTAGAGCAGGATTCCGCTGCCTTCCTCCTCGATCATCTTCAACGCGGCCTGAAGCTGTTCCCCGCAGTCGCAGCGGGCGGAACCGAATGCGTCCCCAGTGAGGCACTCGCTGTGCACGCGCACCAGCACCGGCTCGTCGGAATTGATCTCGCCCTTCACCAACGCCACGTGGTCGACATTGTCGATGTCATTTTCGTAGGCGATGCAACGAAACTCTCCGCCGTTGATCGTGGGCATGTTTGCAGTGGCAACACGGCGCACGAGCTTCTCGTTTGCCAGGCGATACTGAATCAAGTCTTTGATGGTAACGATCTTGAGATCGTGCAGCTTTGCGTACTCTGCGAGATCACTCATGCGAGCCATGGTGCCGTCTTCGTTCATGATCTCGCAGATCACGCCCGACGGCTTCAAGCCCGCCAGGCGAGCCAGATCTACCGATCCTTCGGTTTGTCCCACACGTCGCAGCACGCCACCCGCGCGGGAGCGCAGGGGGAAGATGTGACCGGGGCGCACGATGTCCGAGGGCACCGCGTCTTCGGCGATGGCCGCTTGAATGGTTCGCGCGCGATCGTGAGCCGAGATACCCGTCGTAACACCTTCGCGCGCTTCGATCGAAACGGTGAAGGCCGTGCCATAGGTCGCGGTGTTTTCGTAGTCGGGGACCATCATGCCGAGATGCAGTCGTTCGAGTTGCTCATCCTCCAGGCTCAAACAGATCAGGCCACGGCCGTAGGTCGCCATGAAGTTGATGGACTCGGGAGTCACGGCTTCGGCGGCCATGCACAGATCGCCCTCGTTTTCCCGGTCTTCGTCATCGACCAGGATCACCATCTTGCCAGCGGCAATATCGGCGAGCGCCGACTGGATCGAACTCACGATCGACTCGGGATTCTCGGGATGACCGCGCAGACTCTCGTCGTCGACGGCGCTAAGTGTTCTCGTGTTCTTCGGCATCTACAAGTAGACCTCGCTGGTTCTCGCCTGGATCGGTGATGCGCCCATCCCTGGCAGCGGACGTAGCTGCCCGGTTGTCTTCTTGAAGCTTCAAGCGCCCGATGGGCGCTCGCATGCGATGGTGGGCCGTGTCTGGCGGTCTCTGGCGGTCCCCGAAAGCAGGTAGAACGAGTCTAGCTAGCTTTCGGCACTCGCGGCACTTTCCGCAGTTTCGGCAGTTTCCGCACTTTCGGCAGTTGGGGGTGACTCACGCTCGGAGGCGACCCGGTCGCAACCGAGCTGCCCCCTCATCGCAATCGAATCGGGCTCTCAGCTCAGCAGTGAATTGAAGAAGTGAAGCTATCAGCACAGGCCCTGGGTGTCAATCAGGCGGTGCCGCTGCCGGTTCCTGGGGGCGCGGCAAAGTTGCGCAACAGCCCCTTCAGGAAGTCCTCTTCCGAAAGCCCAAACTTGGTTGCGAAGTCGTGCTTCTCGTCGAGGCTTTGGTAGAGCACGCGCATCAGCTCGCGGTAGGTTTCGATCACACCCTCGCCGCGAATGGCGACCGCGGGAAACGTGGGAATACCTTGCCACGCATCGCGAATATCTTGCAGGGGTTTGACGTCCGGCAGATCGCGCTTGTTGAACTGAACTACTTTTGGAATGCGTTCGAAGTCGAACCCGTTGGCTTTGAGGTTCGCCTCCATGTCGCGCCACGAATACGCGTTGGCACTGGCGGAGGATCGTTGGGAATCCGCGATGAATGCGATTGCATCTGCACCGGCCAACACCACCTTGCGTGTCGACTTGTGCATCACCTGTCCGGGAACCGTGAACACCTTGGTCTTGATCGAAAAGCCACCCGCCGTGACAAACTCGACCGGAAGGAAATCGAAGTAGAGCGTGCGGTCGTCCTTGGTATCGAGGGTGACCATCTTGCCCCGGGAATCGGGGTTCATCAGTTCGTGGAGTTTCAGCAGGTTGGACGTTTTGCCCGAGAGCGCGGGACCGTAATAGACGACCTTCACGCTGATCTCGCGATTCGCCATGTTGATCTGAACCATGCTCAGGATCTCCGCACAAGTCGGCAGCGTCGGGCCCGTCCCGAATCCTTCCCCACAATCGGCAGATTGGCCTGTAAGGTGTAGGAAGAGGAAGCCCTTGGGGTAAAAAACATCCCGCCCGGACTGCGCTCAGCCCCTCAGGAAGCGCTCGAGCAGGCCTTTCGCGGCCGCTCCAGGGGTCATCTCTCGGGCTTCTACAGCCGCTTCGAGCGAAGCGATCTCGCTGGCCACCTTCGGGTGGCCGCGAAATGCCGATCTGAGCCCGTCCTCGAGCAGACTCCACATCCACTCTCGCGCTTGTCGGCGCTGTCGCAGATCGAGTTCTCCGCTATCCTCAAACTTTTGGCGATGGGCAAGAACCGTCTCCCAAAGCGCAGTCACGCCTTCCCCGGTCAACGCACTGGCCTTGAGCACCGGCGGCTCCCAGTTCGAACTCAGCGAGCGAATCACCTGCATGGCGCTCGCGTACTCCAGTCGAGTGCGCTCGGCGACCTCGGCCGTGGGTCCATCGGCCTTGTTCACAAGCAGGCAATCTGCGATCTCGACCACGCCCTTCTTGATGCCCTGCAGTTCGTCTCCGCCCCCCGGCATCAGGATGAGCAGGAAGAAGTCGACCATGCCTGCGACCGCGACCTGAGACTGACCAATTCCAACCGTCTCCACAATTACAACGTCGTAGCCCGCGGCCTCGCATAGAAGCATGGCTTCGCGGGTACTCTGCGCGACCCCGCCCAGGGCGCTGCCGGAGGGAGACGGTCGAATGAACGCCGCGGAATTGCGCGACAGGAGCTCCATCCGGGTCTTGTCCCCCAGGATGCTGCCACCACTGACGGGGCTGGTCGGATCCACCGCCAGCACGGCCACGCGATGACCTTTTTTGATCAGTTCCAGACCGAGCGCCTCGATGAAAGTACTCTTGCCCACCCCTGGGGGGCCCGTGACTCCGAGCCGAATGGCCTTGCCGGTCTCGGGAATCAACTGGTCCAGAATTCGCTGGCCCTGCACGGCCAGATCGTCCCGCGAGCTTTCGAGCAGGGTGATGGCCCGCGCGAGCGCCCTCCGCTCACCCTTGCGGATGGCGTCGAGAAACTCAGCGGAGGCTTCCGGGGACTCGGGCCCGGGGGTCATTTCGGGCGATTCCTCAGCACGCCTAGTACCTCACGCACGGCTTTTGGAATCGCCGTGCCCGGACCAAAGATCGCCGCCGCGCCCGCTTCGCGCAAGAAAGCGTAATCACGCGGAGGAATGACGCCGCCGACGATCACCTTGATCTCTTCGGCACCCGCGTTTCTGAGCGCTTCGATCAACATCGGCACCAGGGTTTTGTGTCCCGCGGCCTGACTCGAAACGCCGACTACGTGAACATCGTTGTCGATCGCCTGCTGCGCCGCTTCGTCTGGGGTCTGAAACAACGGGCCGATGTCCACGTCGAATCCCATGTCAGCGAAGGCCGTCGAGATCACCTTCATCCCGCGATCGTGTCCGTCCTGGCCGAGCTTGACCACCAACATGCGCGGTCGGCGGCCCTCTTCTTTCGAGAACGCCGCAACTTCTCGACAGACTTCGTCGAAGTCTTCGTCTCCCCGATACACACCGCCGTAAACGCCGGAAATGGTGCTCACTTCCGCTCGATGGCGCGTGTAGACTTCGGCCAGGGTTTCCGAAATTTCGCCGACCGTGGCGCGCAGCTTTGCACACGTGATCGCCTGTTCGAGCAGGTTCCCCTCCCCCGTCTCGGCGAGCTTCTTGAGTGCAGCGAGTTCGCGATCGACGTCGGGCTGGCTGCGACTCGCGCGAATTTCTTCCAACCGCTTGACCTGGGCATTGCGCACCGCCGTGTTGTCGATTTCTCGCACATCGATCTCGGGTTCTTCTTCCAGCACGTATTTGTTTACGCCGACGATCGTGTCGTCGCCGCGATCGACGCGGGCCTGGCGTCGCGTGGCAACCTCTTCGATGCGACGCTTCGGCATTCCGGTCATGATCGCCTTGGTCATCCCGCCGAGCTCTTCGATCTCCGCAATGACCTTGCGCGCTTCCTCCGCAACGGTATGGGTGAGGGATTCCATGAAGTAGGAGCCACCCCAGGGATCGATGACTGCGGTAATTCCCGTCTCTTCCTGCAAGATCAACTGGGTATTGCGCGCGGTGCGCGCGGCGGCATCTGTCGGCAGGCTCACGGCTTCGTCGTAACCGTTGGTGTGCAGGGACTGCGTACCCCCAAAGACCGCGGCCATCGCTTCGATGGTGGTGCGGACTACGTTGTTCATTGGATCTTGTTCGGTGAGGCTGGCCCCCGAGGTCTGGCAGTGGGTTCGCAGCATCGACGATTTCGGGTCCTTCGGCTCGAACTGCTGCATCACCTCCGCCCACAACAACCGCGCGGCCCGCAGCTTGGCAATCTCGAGATAGAAGTTCATGCCGATTGCCCAGAAGAACGACAGCCGCCCGGCGAACTGATCGATGTCGAGTCCCTTTGACAGCGCAGCCCGCACATAATCGAGACCGTCGGCGATCGTGAAGGCGAGTTCGAGAACAGTGCTCGCTCCGGCTTCCTGCATGTGATAGCCGCTGATCGAAATCGAATTGAACTTGGGCATGTTGTGCGCGGTGAACTCGATGATGTCCGCCACGATCCGCATGCTCGGCTCGGGGGGATAGATATAGGTATTGCGAACCATGAATTCTTTGAGGATGTCGTTCTGGATTGTGCCGGCGAGTTTTTCTCGCGGCACACCCTGCTCTTCACCCGCGGCGATGAAACAGGCCATGATCGGCAGCACCGCGCCGTTCATGGTCATGGAAACCGTGACGTCAGCCAGAGGAATTCCGTCGAAGAGCACCTTCATGTCTTCGATGGAATCGATCGCAACGCCGGCCTTGCCGACGTCACCCGTTACCCGCGGATGATCGGAGTCGTAGCCGCGATGGGTCGCGAGATCGAAGGCGATAGAAAGCCCCTGCTGCCCCGCGGCCAAATTGGCGCGGTAGAACGCATTGGATTCTTCGGCGGTCGAAAACCCGGCGTATTGGCGAACGGTCCAGGGACGGTTGGCGTACATGGTCGCCCGGGGACCGCGGATGTAGGGGGCCATGCCCGGGGTCGAATCGACGTACTCGAGAGCTTCGAGGTCTTCTGCGGTGTAGAGAGGTTTGACTTCAATGCCCTCGGCACTGCGCCAGACGAGCTCGTCCACCGGCTTGTCCCGCAGTTCTTTGGCCGCGAGTTCCCGCCACTTTTTCGAGTCTGCCCGCTTGGCTCCGTCCCAACCCATGTCGCTCTCCATGCTTCGTTCGCGCCTTGTCTCGCCCCACGTCGTGCCCAGTCCGATCGAGGGGGGCCGAGTCTAGCAGCCCGGCGCTCGGACGATCGAAGACCGGCCCCGGGGGACTTACATTGCCCGACGATAGCGTCCCCCTACCTCGAACAGGGCGTCACTGGTTTCCCCGAGCGTCGCCACTTTCACTGCTTCGAGCAGCGCTTCGAACACGTTGTCACCTCCTGCGGCCGCGTCCTTCAATACTTCGAGGGCCCCGGCGCAATCCGGGGCAAAGCGCCGCTTGAACGCGTGAAGGTTGTCGAGTTGGGCCTGCTTCTCGGCGTCACTCGAACGCATCAGATCGACGGTGCCTACCACCGCTTCAGCTGGATTGGGGTTTTCGAAGGTGTTGACCCCGACGATCGGCAACTCACCCGAGTGCTTCAACGACTCGTAGTGCAGGCTCTCCTGCTGAATCTTGCTGCGCTGGTAGAGCGTTTCCATCGCACCCAACACGCCACCTCGCTCGGAAAGCCGATCGAACTCCGCCAACACCGCGGCTTCGACTTGATCGGTGAGTTGTTCGATCAGGTAGGAACCTTGGGTGGGATTTTCGTTCTTCGCAGTTCCCAACTCGCGCTGAATGATCAGCTGAATCGCAACAGCGCGCCGCACTGAATCCTCGGTGGGTGTGGTGACGGCTTCGTCGAATGCGTTGGTGTGCAGGCTATTGCAGTTGTCCTGCAGCGCCGTCAGCGCCTGGAGGGTGGTGCGAATATCGTTGAAGTGCATCTCCTGAGCATGCAGTGAACGGCCCGACGTCTGGATGTGGTACTTGAGCTTCTGGCTGCGCGCCGACGCCCCATAGCGATCCCTCATGGCGATGGCCCAGATGCGTCGGGCCACGCGACCGATCACGTTGTACTCGAGATCGAGACCATTGCTGAAGAAAAATGAAAAGTTCGCAGCAAAATCATCCACCTCCATGCCCCGGGCTCGGTAGTACTCGACGAAGGTCAAGCCGTTGGCGAGGGTGAATGCGAGCTGAGTAATGGGGTTCGCCCCGGCTTCGGCCATGTGGTAGCCGGAAATCGAAACCGAGTAGAATTTGTGCACACCGTGGTCGACGAAATACTGCTGGATATCTCCCATCATCTTCAGCGCGAAGCCGATGGAGAAGATGCAGGTATTCTGGGCCTGGTCCTCTTTGAGAATGTCGGCTTGTACGGTGCCGCGAACCCGGCTGAGGGTACTGGCCTTGATGCGCTCGTAGGTCTCGATGTCGACGGCGCGATCTCCGGAAATACCGAGCAACCCGAGCCCGAGTCCGTCGTGACCGTCCGGGAGGTCGCCGCCGTATTCGGGCAACCCATCGCCGCCCAGGCGCTCGCGCACCGCTTCGAGTTCTCCGCATTCGATCAAATGTTTTTCTACCTGCTGATCGATTGCCGCATTCAAGAAAAACGCCAGGATGATCGGTGCGGGACCGTTGATGGTGAGCGAGACCGAGGTCGCGGGATCGCACAAATCGAATCCCGAATAGAGTTTCTTTGCGTCGTCCAATGAACAAACGGAGACCCCCGAATTTCCCACCTTGCCGAAGATGTCGGGACGCCGGTCGGGATTGCGGCCGTAAAGGGTCACGCTGTCAAAGGCGGTGGACAGACGCGCGGCGCTCTGGCCGCGACACAAGTAGTGAAAGCGACGATTGGTGCGCTCGGGTGTTCCCTCTCCGGCGAACATCCGCGTGGGGTCTTCGCCTTCGCGCTTGAAGGGAAAGACGCCGCTGGTAAACGGAAAGCTCCCCGGGAGATTTTCCAGCCGCAGATAGCGCGCCAGCGCTCCCCAATCGTCGGTCCGGGGAAGCGCAACCTTGGCGACCGCGGTTCCCGACAGGGTTTCGTGATAGTTCCGCACCTTGATCTCGCGATCGCGCACTTGATAGTTCTGCTCGCTGGCCGTGTAGCGCTCGCGGGTGGCCGGCCAGCCGGTGAGCGCCGTTCGCAACTCGGCCGGTAGCCCGTCGAGGATGCTCTGGCGTCGTTCGGCGAGGGCCTCCCGGGCCCCGGCGTCGAGTAAAGGAGACGCAGTTGCGTCAGCATCGAGGTCGCGCAGGGTCCGCGCAATGCCTTCGGCTACCGCTGCGCGTTCGGCCATCACTTCGGTTTGCTTTCGATAGTCGCGCACGGTTTCGGCGATTTCGGCCAGATAGCGTTCACTCGAAGCCGGCAGTATCGCGCCGCTACCTACATCGGCGGTCTGGACTGCCGGGGCATCGCCCTCGAAGACCCGGGCACCCGAGGTCACGAGATCCCGACGGATCGCTTCGTAAAGACGGTCCACGCCGGGGTCGTTCCACTGATGTGCGATCGCCGGAAAGACCGGAACCTGTTCGTCCGGCGTTTCGAAGGCGACGTTGTTGCGCTTCCACTGTTTACGAACGTCGCGCAGCGCATCGAGCGCACCCCGACGGTCCGACTTGTTGATCACGATGTAGTCCGACAGTTCGAGCATGTCGATTTTTTCGAGTTGCGAAGGTGCGCCGTATTCCGGCGTCATCACGTATGCGGAGAGATCCACCAGGTCGACCACCTCGGAATCGCTTTGCCCGATCCCCGCCGTCTCCAGGATCACCAGATCGAAGCGCGCCGCCTTGAGCACCCGGAGCGAATCGGCGACCGATTGCGACAGCGCGAGGTTGGCCTGGCGTGTGGCCATCGAACGAACGAAAACATTGGGACCCCCTAGCGCATTGAGCCGGATGCGATCGCCCAACAAGGCACCTCCGGAACGCCGGCGGGTGGGATCGACCAGCAGCAGTGCGATCTTCGCTTCCGGAGCATCGCGACGCAGCCGACGCAGGATCTCATCGAGCACGCTCGACTTTCCCGCGCCGCCGGTTCCCGTGAGTCCCAGAACCAGCGCCGCGCGCTCGCCCGCCATCGCGGTGAGGCGCGCGCGCAGAGAGGCCCATGCGAGGGTTTCGGTTTCGCCCCGTGCATGAGTGGACTCCACCAGGCTGATGACTCGCGCGATCGACCGCGGGTCGTCTGCCGCGAGTTTCGATACCTCGTCCGACGCAATCTCGCGGGCCTGCTCCCGGCACTCGTCGATTATCGTGCAGATCATGCCTTCGAGACCCAGTTCACGGCCGAGCTCGGGACTGAAAATTCGCGCGACGCCCGAGCCCTCGAGCAGTTCGATCTCATCGGGGGTAATGGTCCCGCCGCCCCCCCCGTAGACGAGCACGTCCGGAGCACCCCGGGCGCGCAGTTCTTCGACCATGTAGCTGAAGAACTCGATGTGACCGCCCTGATAGGACGAAGCCGCAATCGCGTGGGCATCCTCTTGAATGGCCGCGTCGACGATCTCCTGCACCGATCGATCGTGGCCGAGATGGATCACCTCAGCCCCTTGGGCTTGCAAGATGCGGCGCATGATATTGATCGCAACATCATGACCGTCGAACAGCGAAGCCGCCGTCACCACGCGAACGGGTTGCAACGGACCGGGGGTCGCAACGAGCTGTTCGCGGGGGTTGCTCATTCGCCTTTCCCCGGATTCGCACCGATTGCCTGAACCCTTGCACCGACATGGTCTCTGTATTGAACCATTTCGTCGCGCAGGGAAACGAGTTCGGCGATCCGCGAGTCGAGTTCTTCGAGATGTCCGCCGAGGTGGCCGTCGAGCAGTCGCAGCATATCCCGGGTCGAGCCGCCAATGCTGTACACGGCGTTGAGCTCTTTGATTTCAGCCAGGCTCAATCCGAGCTTCTTGAGACGCCCGATGAAGGCCAGGCGCTCGAGTTCGTCTCTTCCGTAGACCCGGCGACCCGAGGCCCGGCGACGAACACCCGGCAACAGCCCCAACTCTTCGTAGTAGCGCACGGTGCGCGGAGACATTCCGGTCGAACGGCAGGCCTCTGCAATCTCGACAAGTTCAACAGCGGTCTCGAGGTCGCGCTGCGGGCTTGCCTCCGCACGCTCGGATTGGGGGGCTCCTGGCAATTTGGACTCCTCGGACGCGGGCACTGAAACTGCGGAATGATAGAGTCCGCAAGCCATCTTTGCCAGTTAACGTCAACTGGCTTTCGTTACTTGAGAAGACTCTTCGCGGAGTTCGAGGGTGAAGAATAAATTGTCGCTTTTACGGGGCTTTCGCTGGCAAAGTTGCCGCCTCAGTAAGCCCAGCCGAGGGACCAGCGCCCAGAGAGATCGGCGCCATCCTGTCCCCGGAACTCCTGGGAGATCCAGATCACCGAAAGCGAGGTTCGAAAGCCTCCCCGGGCGAATGCGATTCCGATCGGCGCGTGAATCACCATCACTTGCTTGTCCACGCTGTGGCTGTCGCGAAAGGTATTGCCGTCGAGGAAGATGTTGCGGACCACGGCAGAGATGTCCGCGCCGATAAACGCATACAGGCGCATGCCCGAGTCGGGGTCCTCGGCCGGGGAAAAGCGTCCGAGACCAAAGTCCTGCGGCAACCGCCAACCCCCGCGCAACATCACACCGGTGGTGGCGGCTGTCTTCACGTTCCCGAGGTCAAGGGTCAGATTCGCGATCGCGTCCACGCAAAGACCCCGGCCAACCTCGATGGCCTCGCCCGGGATTCGCCAGTGCCGGCCCCGGCGCAAGATCAGTCCGACTTCATTTTTGAGTTGGTTGTCCCAGCCGACGAACTTCGGAGAGAAAAAGACTGCGTGAATTCCAGCCTGAGCCTCTTTGGCAATTGCAGCCGGGCCCACTACGCCCAGGCTGACGCGAAAACTGTCGAGGTAGGGAATCTTGTCGGGCAGGTCTCGGTTGCGATCGCGATACAACTCAAAGCGCGCGAACAACCATCCCGCGTAGGGTCGATCGTCGAGGATCAACGTTCTTCTGAAGTAATCCTCGGGCGTATACATTTCGTGCCCGAGCGCGACCCCCCAGCGAACCTCGGAGGGATCGTCGGTGAACGGGGGCAGAAGACGGGCCGCGGTCGCAATCCACGACGGCACGTAATCCCTGGGCGCCAGCAAACTCAAAAACAGTCCATTGGTGTAGTGCCGGTCCTCGGCCACGAGCACGTCGTTTTCGATTTCGAAATTGATTCGCCATACATCGTCGGAGGCAACCGCGAGGGGCGCACTCGCAACGCAACAACAAAGCGGGACCCCGATCAGCGCGCGCCACAGCGAGTTTGTCACTGGCATCATTGCGCCCGATTGCTCGTACCGCTCAATTGTATCCGAGCGCGTCAATTCGCTTCGCACTCTTGAGCCACTTGGGATCGACCTTCACGAAGAGCTTCAAATGGACCTGGCTCCCGATCATCGCCTCGATCTGCTTGCGGGCACGAATCCCGATTCGCTTTACCATTTCGCCGCCCTTCCCCACCACAATGCGCTTCTGGGAGTCTCGCATCACCAGAATATTTGCATGAATGATCACCAGGTCGGCCGCATCTTCTTTGTACTTGACCACGTCCACCGCCATGCTGTAAGGCAGTTCTTGTCCGAGATACTCGAAGACCGCTTCTCGCACGAACTCGCCGGCGAGCCAGCGCACGGGTCGATCCGTCAGGATGTCTTTGTCGAAGAGCGGCGGGGACTCGGGCAGATGCCCGATAATCGCCGCCACGACCTCGGCCGTACCTTCGCCCGTGAGCCCCGAAGCCCGCAGCATCACGACGGGCTCACCGGAGGCCGGGGGAATTTCGATCTGCTTCTCTGCCCCGGCCAGATCGCACTTGGTGCCGACCACGATAATGTGTTTGTCGAAACCAGCGAGCTTTTCGCGTAGCACCTGATGGATCTCCTGCCATCCCTCGGTGAGATCGACCAAGATCACCCCGACGTCACATTTGCGCGCGGCATCTTCCACGGCTTCGTTGAGTGCGGTGTTGAGTAGTTTGCTGCTTGCGTGCAAGCCCGGTGTATCCACGAACAAGACCTGTGCATTGGCAGTCGTGTGAATCCCCAGGATCCGGCTGCGAGTGGTCTGGGGCTTGCGCGAAACGATGGCGAGCTTTTCACCCAGGATGCGATTCATCAAGGTCGACTTGCCGGCGTTGGGCGGGCCCAGGATCGCGGCAAACCCCGCGCGAAATGGCAGAGCGGGCACTGGCTCGTCTCGCGCCGTCAATCCGCTGCCTCGCGATCAACCCGTTCGAGTGCAACCGTCGCGGCGATTTGCTGTGCCCGCCGCTTGCTGCGCGCCGTCCCCTCTCCCCAACTTTCATCCCCGATCAGCACGTGGACCGTAAAGCGATTGTCATCGCCGTCGATATCGGAGTTTCCCGTGCACTCGTAGGTGGGAAAGGCGCCAGTATGAGCCATGACCCACTCCTGGAAGCGCGTCTTCGCATCGCGCTGAAGCGGGAATGCATCCTTGCTGAGCGCGCTCTCGAACACCCGGTGCAGCAAGCGCTCGACCGGGGCGAGTCCGCCGTCCAGATACATGGCTCCGAGGATGGCCTCGACGGCGTCCGCCAGGATGCCCGGCTTGGTCGCTCCCGCCGATTGCCTTTCGGTGCGCCCGAGTCGAAGATACGGCCCGATCCCCAGTTCGAGGGCCAACTTGGCAAGCGAGCGCTGCTCGACCACGTGCTGCAACGCCAGCGAAAGGTCGCCCTCGCTCCAATCGGGATGGGCGCGGTAAAGCGCGTGGGCCACCACCAACCCGAGGATCGAGTCGCCCAGGAACTCGAGTCGCTCGTTGCTCTCGCCCACGTTCGATTCATGGGCATAGGAAGCGTGGCGAAGCGCCGTCTCGAGCAGCGAGATGGAACTGAATTTGTGATCGAGCACGGCTTCGAGATCGCTGGCCGCGGGCCAGGCAGGCTCACCCTCATCAATGGAATCTGTTGCGCTCACGCTTGCCATCCACTCATGCCGCGGAGTCACCGATCCAGCCGCCGCCCAGGACTTCTTCATTGAACTCGGCATCGTAGAAGACCGCCGCTTGCCCCGGGGTCACGGCCTGTACGGGTGCCTCGAACTCCACCCGAACACGGCCGTCCGCTTCGACGTACAACATGGCCAGCGCCGCCTCGTGTCGATGGCGAATCTGCACCCGCGCGCGCAGGGCTTCCCGGGGCGGCTCGCCGCTAATCCAGTTCACGCGATCGATCATGGCCGTCAGCGCATCGAGTTCTTCACGATCCCCCACGATGATTCGACCCGTCTGCGCATCGATGCGGTTCACGTACAGCGGTCGGTTCGCGTGATCGATTCCCAGACCGTGGCGCTGGCCCACGGTGAATCGATGGATGCCGCGATGGCGCGCGAGGACTGAACCCTTGGCATCGACGATCTCGCCCTCGAGTTTCTTGGCCTCGGGCCGGACTGCTTCGACTACGGCAGCGTAGTCCCCGTCGGGTACGAAACAGATTTCCTGGCTCTCGGGTTTGTCCGCCGTAGCAAGGCCCAATTCTCGCGCCAACTTTCGCACCTCATCCTTGCTCATCTCGCCGAGCGGAAACCGCGCCCGGGCCAGTTGATCCTGAGTGAGTTCGAAAAGGAAGTAACTTTGGTCTTTGCGTCGATCCCTCGCGCGAAACAACCGCGCTCGAGCGTTTTCGGGATCGTGTTCAATGCGCGCGTAGTGCCCCGTCGCCACCGAGGTCGAGCCGAAGACATCGGCCCTCGTCATCAGATGTTCGAACTTGAAGCGGGAATTGCAGGTGACGCACGGGATGGGCGTACGTCCGGCGAGATACTCGTCGGCAAATGTTTCGATGACTTCCTTTCGAAATTGTCGCGCGTAGTTGGCGACGAAGAAGCGAATGCCCAGGGTATCGGCCACCCGTCGCGCATCATCGGCATCCTCGAGGGAACAACAACGCGAGGCATCTCCCGACAACCGCATCGTAACACCAATGACTTCGTAGCCCTCTCGCGCGAGCATTGCGGCGGCCACCGACGAATCCACGCCACCCGACATGGCGACGACGAGTCGCTCGCGCTGCGGTCGATCAGGGCTGTCGGAAGTCATTGTCATCGTGGCACTCTCAGGCCGGCTGTTCTGTGGTGTCGCTACGGTGTCAAAGCTGGCCGGGGCGAGAACTTGCCAGATCTCCGGGCGAATCGCCCGCCGCCCGTACTTTAGCAACCTGGATCTCCAGGATCTCGGCGGCGCGGTCAACCTGCGCGTTGTCGATGCCCAGTCCCACGCTTAGACGCAGAGAAGCCAGGGCCTGTTCCGGCGTGCGGCCCATCGCCGTGAGCACATGGGAGGGGTTGATCGAGCCGGAGTGACAGGCCGCTCCCACGGACACTGCGACCCCTTCGAGATCCAGGGACTGAAGCAGGATGTCTCCCGCCACCCCCACAAATTCCACATTCAGGGTGTTGCAGAGCGTCGATTCTGGGTCGCCGTTGCGCCGCACATCGGGAACTCTGTCCCGCAGCGTTTTCCACAGCCGGTCGCGCAGCGCGGCGTACTGCTCGATCCGCGCTTCGAGATCCTCGCGCGCCCGTTCGGCGGCAACTCCGAGCCCCACAATACTGGCCACGTTCTCGGTGCCCCCGCGAAAGCGACGCTCCTGGGGGCCACCCCGAAGCAGCGATGTGCAGGCCGCGCCCTCTCGAACCACCAGACAGCCCATGCCCTTGGGTCCGTTGAACTTGTGCGCCGAACAGGCGAGAAAATCCGCCGGGACCCGCGAGAGATCGACCGGTGCTTTACCGACAGCCTGGGTCGCGTCCACATGCAGCAAGACTCCAGCGGCTTTGACCCGTTGGGCGATCTGCTCCATCGGCTGGATCACGCCGGTTTCGTTATTGGCCCAGATGATCGAAACCAACTTGGTCGGCGTCTCCAGTGCGGCGTCGAGGGCCGCGAGATCAATCAGCCCATCGCTCCCCACTTTCAGTCGACAGACTTCGACTCCTATTTTCTCGAGCCACTCGAGCGGAGCCACCACCGAAGGGTGTTCGACCTCGGTGGTCACGATCTTGCCCGGAACCCCGTCGAGTCCGAGCAACACCGTATTGTTTGCCTCGGTCGCACCTCCGGTGAACACGATTTCGGCGGGACTCACACAGAGGCACTGCGCCACCTGATCGCGCGCGCGGTCGACCCATCTGCGGGCGGTCGCACCTTCTTCGTGGGTACTCGAAGGATTGCCGTGACCGTCGCGCAGAATCGGAATCATCGCGTCGACGACACTGGGATGCAGGGGCGTCGTGGCGTTGTGGTCCAAATAGATTCGTTCGCTCATGCTGAATTCCGTGTGGTGGCCGGCGGAAGTGGCTCCGGGATCTTATCGAGAATTTCCGCCACGGTGTGAGATGCCGCATAACTCGCAGTGGCGCGATCTAGATCTCCGATCATCTCACAAACGACCCGATTCAGGGGCGTCTGCAGTGCTTTGTCAAGTTCGCCCCGCGAACCTCGGATCGCCTCGAGCAAATCGCTGACGAGAATTCGCTCGGCGGGACGACCGAGTCGGTAGCCTTCGTCGTCTCCCTCGAGGGCGCAAACGCTCAGGATCCCCTGGGCCTCGAGCAGGCCGAGCACTTCGCGCACGGCTCGCACCGACGCCCCGACGCCGTTCGCCAGTCCTTCCGCGGTTGGGGCCGCCGTGTCGTCTCGAAAACCGCGCGCCACTTCGACGGCAAGCTGGAGTCCCAGGGTTTCGACCTCCGCGGCATTCAAGGATCCGCTCTGTACTTCCAGCCGATAATGATCTTGGTTCTGATGGGCGAAGCTGAACTCCGCGCCGAGCAAGATGATCGCCCAGCACACGTAGAGCCACGAGAGGAGTAGAGGCAAGGCCGCAAAGCCGCCGTACAGCGCGTTGTACCGTGCAGCGCCAACGCTGAGCCCGACGAAGGTCTGCTGGGCCACGGAAAAGAGCACCGCCGCAAGGGCTCCACCCAAAATTGCCGACTTTGCATTCACCCGGGTATTGGGAAAGAACCAATAGATAAACGAAAACCCAACCAACAGAAAGAACTCCGGTGCATGCCGCAGGCCCTTTTCGTAGAACAGCGCAAAACCGGGCACCTCGAGCAGCCAGGCCACGGCGGGATCGGATTGGAGGGTGGCGCCGAGCGACATGGCGACTCCCGTGAACAACGGCGCGACGACGACGACGGCGAGATAGTCGGAAAAGCGCCGCGCGATGCCGCGGTCTTTGCGCACGCCCCAGATCGAGTTGAGAGTCTTCTCGAGATGGCGCAACGCAAGAATGGAAGAGATGAAGAGAACGGCGGCCCCAAAACTCCCCAGGCCGACGATGTCGGCGCTGCCGAGCAGCTTCAACATCGTCGCCTGCGCGTCGGGACTTCCGGCAGCGATGTACCCGACCGCCGTCACTGCGAGCGTATTGTTCGGATCGAACAACTTCACGATCGAGATAGCGACCGCCAGCAGGGGAATCAACGAAAGCGCCGTCACGTAGGTCAGCGCGCTCGCCCGCAGCAGGAGATGATCCCGCACGAAGCCCTCGCAGACCATGATCATCAGCTGAAGTGCTCGGGTCGCAAAACCGACGAACGAACCCGGGCGCAGGTCGATCTGCCACAGATCGTGCACCAGAAAGCGTCTCACCCGTGCAATCGAGATGCGGTTCGGGATGTTCATCGCGCCCCTCCCACCTCTACCCAGCCAGCCAGACCCTCGATCGTCTTGGGTCCAATCCCGCGCACCCTCGCGAGTTCTTCGACAGAGGCAAACTCAGCCTCTTCCCGCGCCCGAACGATGGCCGCTGCACGACTGGGTCCGATGCGTGGGAGCACTTCGAGTGCCCTGGGGTCGGCGTGGTTCAAGTCGAGGGCGAGCCCGAACAGAAGACGCGCGGGACCGCGCAGGTTTTGCTCAAGGCTCGGATCCGGTACACAGCTCACTTCGGTCGTCCAACCGTCTACAGAGGCTGCCTCTCGCGGTTGAGGGCATTGCGCATACACGGGAACGCTGTCGCCGCCGAAGCCGGAGTAGAGAAACAAGCCCGCTCCCAGCCAGAGCGCAGTCGTTGCTGCGCCCGCGCGCGCAAAGGCCTTCGGGAACGACATGTCTACTCCGAGACGGGGTCCGCCGCACCATTCTCAACAAACTCCGCGTGGAGGGAGCGCAGTGCGAGTTCGGCGTACTTCTCTTCGATCACGACAGAGATCTTGATCTCGCTGGTACTGATCAGCTGAATGTTGATGCTTTCATCAGCCAGCACGGTAAACATGCGCGTAGCCACTCCGGCGTGATCCTGCATGCCGAGCCCCACGATCGAAATCTTGGCAATCGATTCGTCACCCTCGACGTCGCTCGCGCCAATCTCCAGCGAGGCGGCTTTCGCGATTTCGAGCGCCTTGCCGTATTCCGCTCGGGGCACGGTAAACGTCATGTCCGTGGTGCCATCGCTCGAGAGATTCTGCACGATCATGTCGATCACGATCCCGGCCTCAGATAGCGGCGTAAACAACTTGCCCGCGATACCGGGATGATCTTTCACGCCCTTCACCCGGATCTTCGCCTCGTTCAAGTTTTGCGTTACACCCGAAACCACCAGTCGCTCCATGACATCCTCCTCGCGCACAACCCATGTCCCCTCGTCGGATTTGAAGCTCGAGCGCACGTGGATCGGCACCCCGTAACGAGTGGCAAATTTCACCGAACGAAT
The DNA here is from genome assembly GCA_022563535.1 of Myxococcales bacterium. Classification (NCBI taxonomy): domain Bacteria; kingdom Pseudomonadati; phylum Myxococcota; class Myxococcia; order Myxococcales; species Myxococcales bacterium. The sequence goes on along the minus strand of JADFNE010000025.1, from coordinate 17,686 downwards.
CTGCAGCACCTTGGTACCGAGACTCGCCATTTCGAGCATCTCCTCGTAGGAGACGGTGTCGAGCTTGCGCGCGTTGGCGACAATCCGCGGGTCTGCTGTGTACACGCCGTCGACGTCTGTGTAGATCTCACAGACATCGGCCCCGAGCGCGCACGCAACCGCCACCGCGGAGGTATCCGACCCGCCCCGTCCAAGGGTGGTGATGTTTCCGTCTGAATCCACGCCCTGGAATCCGGCGATTACGGCGATGTTGCCGTCGTCGAGTACCGCGCGCAGGTTATCGCAATTAATTTCGCGTATGCGGGCTCGACCGTGGGCCGAATCGGTGAGCATCCCCATCTGGGACCCGGTAAACGAGCGGGCTTCGAAACCGAGTCGGTGGATCGCCATGGTGAGCAAGGCGATGGTCTTCTGCTCGCCGGTCGAGACCAATGCGTCCAATTCGCGCGGGTCCGGCCGATCGCCGCCCACTTGGTCGGCCAGCGCGACGAGTTCATTCGTCTCACCACTCATGGCCGACACACAGACCACGACCTGATTGCCCGCTTGTTGGGTCGCGACCACGCGCTTTGCGACGCTGCGGATTCGATCCGGATCCGCCACGCTGGTCCCACCATATTTCTGAACGATGAGTCCCATCGATCCGGTTCCCTCTGTTGCGTTCGCGACCCCGGGGCTAATCCCGGCTGTACTGTTTCGCGGATTCGATCGCGCTTTCCCACGGCTGCGAGTCGCGCCATGAGCGAAGCACGCTTCGGCTCACCGGTCCCAACGCGACGACGCGAACCTCGCGCGGGAATTTCTCGCCTGTAGTCGTGGGGTGCGGGGCCTCGTTCTCGCTGCTGATCTCGCGATCGAGCTCAATCTCCATCCGATCCGCTGGCAACGCATTGGGAAAGCGGTCTCCCCATTCGATGGCGAGAATCGCCCTGAGTGCCAGCAGGTCGAGGAACCCTACCTCCTCGAGCGCCGTCTCGCTCTCCAGGCGGTAGAAATCCATGTGAATCAACGGGGGCCCTGCCTCGGCGCGGTACTCGTTGACGATGGCGAAGGTGGGACTGGTGACGGAACTCGGGTCCAGCCCGAGCCCCTCTGCGAGCCCCTTGACGAACTGCGTCTTGCCGACGCCCAGTGCGCCGGAGAGACTCAGCACCAATCCCTCATCGGGCAGAATCCGGGCGAGCGCATGGGCAGCGCTGCGGGTCTGCTCAGGTTCCAGGGAATGGAAGGAGAAACGAGAATCCTCGCTCGTCACGACGCGCCTCCGACTCGCGGCCAACCGCTTCCACAAGCTCAGGTGAAGTGCCGCGCAGGGACTCGCACGTTTGGGGAATCTCGTCCGCGAGTTCACTGGCCAACAGGCCGCTATGTCCGGCGCGCCGGGCCAGGCGGTCGCCCGCGTCGCCGTGAATCCAGGCCGCGAGGGCAGCGGCATCGAAGGCGTCCAGACCCTGGGCCAGGAACGCCGCCACCATGCCGGTCAACACGTCTCCCGTCCCACCAGCAGAAAGCTCCGGCCCACCTGTCGGATTGATCGCCAGCCTGCCGTCGGGGGTCGAAATCACGCTGCCGGCTCCCTTCAGCAAGACCACGGCGCCGGTGGACTCGGCCAGCCGACGTGCCGCAGACACGCGATCCCGGTTGATCTCTGCACTGGTCATGCCGAGCAGGCGAGCAGCTTCTCCCGGATGTGGAGTGAGGACCGTTGCGGCGCTCCGGGAGATGAGAATAGAGGTGAGCCCCGGTTCGCTGGCGAATGCGTTCAGGCCGTCCGCATCGATTACGAGTGGTTGCTCCACGAGCTTCGCAAGCTCGCGCATCAGACCTGCGGTTTCGTTGTTTTGACCCACACCCGGACCCATCGCAACGACGTCCCGTTCGCCCGCCAAGGAAACGAGTCGCGAAATTGCCGCAGCGGCAAAGCTGTGGTCGTCGGTGTCGGCGACCGGAACAGTCATCGCCTCTGTGGTCTTGATCTCCAGAATTTCACCGATGCCCGTTGGACATGCCAAAGTCACCAGGCCAGCTCCGGCCCTCGCCGTGCCGAGTGCCGCGAGATGCGCAGCGCCAGTCTTGCCCCGGGATCCCGCGACCAGCAGCACGTGGCCATAGCTGCCCTTGTGGCCCTCGGCGGGGCGCGCGGGGAGACGTGCTGCGCAGGTCGCTCGCGTCCATAGTTCGCCGCGGGGCACCAGCTTCGGGGCCTCGTCGGCGATGCCAATACGCGCAAGGTAAATACGACCCGCGTGGCTACGTCCCGGTTCGAGACACAGTCCAAGCTTGGGCAGACCCAGCGTGACCGTCTCGTCGGCCTGCACCGCAACCCCCATGACTTGCCCAGTGTCGGCGTTCAGTCCCGAAGGCAAGTCGACGCACACGACCGTGGCACCGTTTTTCCGGGCGCGATTGATGCGACCCACGGTCTCACTCGCCGAGCCCTCGAGCAGGCGAGACAGACCGGTTCCAAAGAGAGCGTCCACCACCACGCCGCCCCTGGGGACGACCCAGTCGGCATTTTGCACCGGAACCCCAACCGCCAACATTCGCCTGTGATTGTTGGCCGCGTCCTCGGGCAATCCCTTCGCTTCGCAAAGCAAGACCGCGAATACGTCGATTCCGAGCAGATGCAGGTGGCGCGCCACGACAAAGCCGTCGCCTCCGTTGTTCCCTGCCCCGCAAATCACCCCGACCGGGGCCTCGCCACCTGGGTTCTTGGAAAGAATCGCGAGCACGCGATCCGCGACCGCGCGTCCGGCGGTCTCCATCAAGATCTCGCCAGAAACCCCGAGCGTCGAAATGGTGTGGCGATCCAGCGCGCGCATTTCAGCCGCACTCACCAGAGACAGCGCCCGATTGGAAATCATAGGCCCTCTCTTCGCGTCACCCTTTCGCTTCTGTTCGGCCCAATTCTGAACCCGCAAACGAAATGGATAAACCGCAGGGACGTACGCAGATTGGCTTCAAGCCGCGAGAGCGCGGGCAAGTTCTTCCGCCAGACGCTGCGCAATTGCCTGAACGTTGTCTTCGCTTTCGCCCTCGACCATGATCCTGGCCAGGAGTTCGGTGCCGCTGTAGCGGATCAACACACGACCGCGGTCGCCCAGCTCCGCTTCGACTTCTCGAATGGCCTGCTGCACGCTCGGCAGCGATTCGATCGGCTTCTTTTCCACTACGCGAACACCGAGCAAGACCTGGGGAAAGCGCTGGAAGCCCTCGATCAATTCCGAAAGCTTTTTTCCAGTCCGTGCCATGATGCTCAGAACCTGGAGCGCAGTATTCAGGCCATCGCCAGTGCTGGCGTGGTCCAGGAATATCAAGTGGCCCGACTGCTCGCCGCCCAAGTTATAACCGTGCTCTCGCATGGCTTCGACCACATAGCGATCGCCCACCTGGGTGCGGCGCAGTTTCAGGCCCTGGCCTTCGAGGTCTTTTTCGAGGCCGAGGTTGCTCATGACCGTCGCGACCACGCCGCCGCCGCGCAGACAACCGCGGCTGTTCATGTCCCGCGCACACAGCGAGAGCAACATGTCGCCGTCCAAAACCTTTCCCCGTTCGTCGACCAGGACCACCCGGTCTGCATCCCCGTCGAGCGCAATCCCTATATCGGCACTGACTTCTTCGACTCGCTCGGCCATTTTTTCAGGGTACAGTGAGCCGCAATCCGCATTGATGTTGCGACCGTTGGGTTCGATCCCCATGCTGTGAACGTCCGCGCCCAATTCCCACAAGACCACCGGGCCCACCTTGTACGCCGCGCCATTTGCGCAATCGAGCACGATGCGAAAATCGTTAAGGTCGCGATCCAGAGGAAACCCGCTCTTCAGCTTCACTATGTAGCGAGCGGCGGCGTCATCGATACGCCGAGCGGCCCCCAATTGGTCCGATGTCGCGAGCCCGGCACGCAGCTCTTCCGAACCCAACAAATCTTCAATGCGCCTTTCGATCGAGTCGGCGAGCTTGAAGCCGTCCTGACCGAAGAACTTGATCCCATTGTCCTCATAGGAATTGTGGCTCGCGGAAATCATCACGCCCGCATCGCAACGCATGTCGGTGGTGAGGAACGACAGCGCCGGAGTGGGCATCGGCCCCACCTGAAGCACATCGACACCCATCGAGGTAATTCCCGCCGCCAGGGCATCTTCGAACATGTATCCGGAAAGCCGAGTGTCCTTGCCGATCAGGATGCGGTGTTTGTCTCGCCCGCCGCGCCCGCGAAACACAAATGCGATCGCCTGGCCGAGCGCCAGTGCCACCTCGGCGGTCATCGGATAGACGTTCGCCTCGCCCCGGACGCCATCGGTTCCAAACAGCTTCTTGCCGGTTCTGCTCATGATTCCTTCAGCGATTCTTCGGCGGTCTCGGAATCGAGTTCCTCGACCGGTTCGGGCGCAATGTGCAGCACCACGCGCACAGCTTCTTCCTTTTCCATTCGGACTGTGCCCGCACCGAGCAACAGGCTGACTTCCCGTTCTTCATTGGCGTTGAGGCCGGTCAGATCGATGGGCTCGGTTACGACTTCGCGCAGTCTCAGCACGTGCCCGCGCGCACCGGTCAACCAGACGTGACTGGGCAGGACTTCGACGCGTTCGAGCACATAGCCCTCGGGAAGCGTACCCGAGGTATCGACTCGAATCCCCACGGCCTTGCGGCCCCGGGGCTCGAAGTGGATGAAGATGCGAGAGGGCGATCGACTCACGATGCGCGCACCGCGGGGCAATACGACATTGGAGACATCGACTTCGAAGTCGGCATCCCCGGGTTTGCTCCCCGAAACATCGATGGGATAGCGAAGCTTACTGGGATCAACGTTTCGCAGGGCAGCCTGACTGCCCATGATTCGCACGTTGATGTGCGTTGGAGTCTGGTCGGTCACGACCAACTCCTCGCTCATGGCCTCGAGTTCGACCGGAACATCGTACGCGCGCTCGATCGACGAAGCTCCGTGAGCCAGTCCCCAGAGAATCACTGCGATGACCAGCGCGAGCGCCAGTGCCCCGGGGCGTAAATTGGTCAGACGATGCGACATGTGATGGTTACGACCGCCTCCCCTCTCTGCCTTTCTCCATGCTTGCTCTTTGCCATTGCCCTGCCAATTCATCGTACCCGCTAGCTAGATTCCCGAACGATTGGATTCGAGTCCCGGATCGCCCGCATCCGCAACCTCGAGCGGACGCGCGATTTCCTCGATCGTCGGGAGTTCGCGGCGTTCGTTGACGAGAATTTCGCGCAACGCCACGCGCAGCTGCGGGGCATCGAGTCCGCGCAGCATCTCGCCCGCCATGACGATCGAGATGGTTCCAGTTTCCTCGGACACCACGATCACCACCGCGTCCGTTTCCTCGGTGATCCCGACCGCCGCTCGGTGCCGAGTCCCCACGCCTTCGGGCAAGTCCGCTTTCAACGTCAGCGGGAGGATACAACCCACGGCCGCGATGCGACCGTCCTGAATCAGTGCAGCGCCATCGTGCAGAGGAGAAGATGGCGCGAAAATCGACGCGAGCAGGTCCTTCGTCACGGCAGAATCGATTCGGGTACCCACCTCGACCTGGTCAGCCAGAGCGCTCTCGCGCTCGAGCACCATGAGCGCACCAATTTTGCGGCGGGCCAGGGTCTGCGCGGCACGCACCACTTCTTCGACGATCTGCGACTCTTGTTGTGCGGAGACCACCGGAAAGAATCCTCGACCCACCCGCGCGAGCGCCCGCCGAATGTCGTGCTGAAACAGCACGACCATGATCAGCGGCGCGTTGTTCAGGAAGTTGTCGAGCACGATCCCCACCGCGACGAGTTCAAGGGATTTGGATGCCAGGCTGGCCGCCATCAGGACGATCAGGCCGACCAGGATCTGCACGGCGCGGGTGCCGCGAATCAGCAGCAATAGCCAATAGATTCCGGCGGTGACCAGCATGATGTCGATCGAATCGCGGAAGGGATCGAAGTCGAGAGCGAATTGCGCCCACGAATCCGTCAAGTATGCCCACAGATACTGAATCACCTGAGGCCCCTCCTCGCGCCGATCAGCGCCTCGTCCCTACTCGTTCGAGCCGCGCATTCAGCTAGCTCGGCATCGGCTCCGGATCGGGAACGTTCCCACCGGAAAATCCGCCACTCGGTTCAGATTCCGACTTCTTGTCGGTCCCCTTGGCAGACTCATCTTGAATGATGTCTTCGAGCGGAGGGAGCTCTTGGTTGTTTAGCAGCAGGTCGAGGTCAGCCGTTCCCAACGTTTCTCTTTCGAGTAGCGCGAGGGCGATGCGATCGAGCACATCGCGGTTGTCGACCAGCAGCTTGAGGGCTTCGTCGTATTTTTGGCGCAGGGTAGAGGATACTTCTGCGTCGATTTCTTCGGCCTTCTTCTCGCTGTAATTCTTCTGCGACATGATGTCGCGCCCGAGGAAAACATCAGAGCTGTTTTCGCCGTAGCTGACCGGGCCCAAAAGATCACTCATGCCGTACTGGCAGATCATTTTACGCGCCCAGGTGGTAGCCTGCTCGAGATCATTTGAGGCCCCTGTCGAGAAGTGACCAAAAACGAGTTCTTCCGCCGCCCTGCCCCCCATGGCGTGACGGATTTGCGCGTGGAGCTGGACCTTGGTCAGGTTGAAACGATCCTCGACCGGCATCGTCTGGGTCACCCCCAGTGACATACCGCGTGGGATGATCGTCACCTTGTGGACGGGATCCGATTCTTCGGGCGTGAGCAAGCAAATCAGCGCATGCCCCGCTTCGTGATAGGCGGTAATGCGCTTGTCTTCATCACTCATGATCAAGCTGCGGCGCTCTGTCCCGAGCATGACCTTGTCCTTGGCGTCCTCGAAGTCCGAGTGGGCAACCCGTACCGCATCGCGGCGCGCCGCGAGCAGTGCGGCCTCGTTGACCAGGTTCTGTAGATCTGCGCCGACCATCCCCGGAGTTCCTCGGGCCTGGATATGGAGATCGACATCGTCGGCGAGGGGAACCCTGCGGGTGTGGATCTTGAGGATTTCGTAGCGTCCGCGAAGATCGGGCCGACCGACGACCACGCGTCGATCGAAGCGCCCCGGCCGCAACAGCGCCGGGTCGAGCACGTCCGGACGGTTGGTTGCCGCCACCAGGATCACGCCTTCGTTGCTCTCAAAACCATCCATCTCGACCAGCAGTTGGTTCAAGGTCTGTTCGCGTTCGTCGTGTCCGCCGCCGAGACCCGCGCCGCGGTGGCGGCCCACTGCGTCAATTTCGTCGATGAAGATGATGCACGGCGCGTGTTTCTTGCCCTGAAGAAAGAGATCCCGCACTCGCGATGCGCCCACGCCCACGAACATTTCCACAAAGTCTGAACCCGCAATCGCGAAGAACGGAACCGAGGCCTCCCCAGCCACCGCACGCGCGAGCAGGGTTTTGCCCGTCCCTGGAGGCCCTACCAACAACACGCCCTTGGGAATCCGGCCGCCGAGACGCGTGAACTTCTTCGGCTCTTTCAAGAACTCGATGATCTCCTGGAGTTCCAACTTGGATTCTTCGATGCCCGCAACGTCCGCAAACGTCACCTGGATATCGTTTTCCGTGAGCATCCGAGCTTTCGACTTGCCGAAGCTCATCGCCTTGCCGCCGCCGGATTGCATCTGCCGAATGAAAAAGATCCAGAGCCCGATGAACAGCAACAACGGGAACCACATGATCAGGATTTGGCGCCAGAAACTGCCTTCGTCCTTGGGTCGGGCCGAGAAGCGAACGTCGTGCTCGCGCAACAAGACGATGAGTTCCTGGGTCACGACCGGGGCGAAGGTGGTGAACTCACTCCCGTCGTTGAGCCTCCCCTTGATGGCGCCCTCTTCGATGACCAAGCTCTCTATGTTGGCGTCTTCGACGTTGCTCAAAAACTCGCTGAACGCGAGTTCGGGCGGTGCGACCTCGTCCTGATTCAGCATGGTGACGAGCAGCAAGATGACGACGAGGATGACTACCCATAGCGCCATGTTCTTATAAAATTGCTGGTTCACGTAGTCCCCTGGCGCTTCGAATTCATTTCACTCGGCTCTTCACCGCTCTTTTCACCGCTCTCTACCACTCTCTACCACTCTCTAGGTACCGACATGTACCGGCGAGCGGACCCCGAAAATGCTCGAAATCCCGCCCCGACTCGGCTGTCCCTACTATGGGAATCGGTCCACAAAGCCCCCGCCTTGAATGGATGCCAACCGATTGCGATGGGTTCGATTTTTCATCCCCGGAATACCGCGGCAGCAGCGGGGCTGGCTGAGGCTTTCTGCTTCCAACTGGCCGAACTAGCAGCACAACTTGCGAGACTAGCATGGCGCGGGCCGCATTACCCGAATTAGGCGGATTCCGGATTTTTCCGGTAGAGGAGAAGGTGCTGTCGGGTCCTGAGCAAGCGCAGTCCCCCCGGCAATTCCACCTCGCGTCCTCCGGGAGCGCTCACTCCCTCGCGCAGGAATGCCAAGGTGCGCTCAATGTGTACCCGACTCAGGTCGCGACCGGCCCCGAGTTCGTGAAATGCGCGTACCACCAGCCTCCGCGCGAGCGCTTCCGGAACCTCCCCCCAACCGGCCTTCGGGATCTTGATGCGCTGCTCACTGTCGATCTCGAAACGATTGCGAAACTCGGCTTCGACGAGATCGGCAATCCATTCCGCGTCGCGTCGGTGTGATTCAGCCAGCTGCCCGAGCGTGCGCGCAAGTTGCGGGTTGAAGGCTTCGGACAGCGCAGGTAGCCAATCGCGACGAACGCGGTTGCGGGTATACCGGTCGCTCGCGTTCGAACTGTCCTCGCGCCACACGACTCCCGCGGCCTCAGCGTACGCGCGGATTTCCGCCAGGCTTGCCCAGAGCAGCGGCCGCACGATCAAACCGTCGCGACTCGATTCCGCAATCCCGCCCAGTCCATCGGGCCCGCAACCCCGAAGCATCCGCATCAAGACGGTTTCGGCCTGGTCGTCCAAATGGTGTGCGGTGGCGATGCGATCGGCGGCGAGCGTTTCGGCCATTGCTTCCAACGCTTCATATCGCAGCGTCCTCGCCGCCTCTTGTGGGGTCGGCCGGCTGCGACTCGAATGTCCTTCGCGAGCCGATTCCACCTCGATCCGAGTTACCCGACACGGCAGTCCCAAACCCACGGCCATCGCCTCGACTGCTTTTTGATCCCCTTCCGATTCCGCCCCGCGAAGCCCGTGATTGACATGGCCCACCGAAACACGAAGACCGCAAGAATCCGTCACAGCCGCCAATGCGTGAAGCAACACACTCGAGTCCAACCCACCGGACACAGCCACGAGAATGTGCTGCCCCCTCAACCCCAAGGACTCGACCGCTTGCTCAATTTTCCCAAGAACCGCATCCATGGAAAGATTCTAGCTTCAATCCCCACACGCACCGGCTCGAGCCAGCACCCTGGCAATCCACCCCCAATACAGTTACTCCTCGCAGCCGTGTCCCCCACCGATCGTTCACACCGCCCACTCGCCGACCCCGCGACCGCACACGCAACCCACAATCCGGGTAGCTGGATCTCCCACTGGGCCGAGCTCGGCGGCGAGCGATGCGCCCTCGTCTTCGAGCGCGAGGGCCGCAGCTACACCCGTTCCTACACGGCCTTCGAAGACGACGTCGCAAAGCTCGCTCAGCTCTTTGTCGAACGCGGTGTCGTCCCCGGAGATCGCATCGCAATCCTGCTCGACAACCATCCGGCATACCTCGAGGCGGTTTTCGCCGGCGCGAGGATTGGCGCCATCACGCTCCCGATCAACACGCGACTCGCAGCCGCTGAACTCGAGTTCATTCTCGCGGACGCAACGCCCCGGTTGGTGCTTTCGGATGAAAAATCCGATGCGTTGCTGGACCGGGTTCCCGGCGCCGCAATCGATCGCATCTCGGTTCCCCGGGACCCGGACGACTGGAGAATCCAACTTCGGGCGACCTCGCCCCTGCACGACAACCTCCCCGTGCGCGCCGACGATCCGATGCTGCTGATGTACACGTCCGGTACCACCGGCGCGCCGAAGGGCGCCCTGCTCCCCCACCGCAAGGCGCTCTTCAACAGCCTGAACGCCGAAGGCTGCTTTGCAATTCAAGCCGACGATCGCTGCCTCGTGGTCACCCCACTCTTCCATTCCCTGGGACTGCACATCTTGTCGCTTCCGATCTTTCACGCCGGAGCCTGCGTCGTCTTGCAATCGGGTTTCGACGCCGAGGCGGTACTCGAGTCGATCCCGCGCCATCAGATCACCTACATGGGAGGCGTGCCGACCCACTATGAGCGGCTGCTCAAGCGTCTACAACAATCCGCGCCGTCGCACTTCGACCTGAGTTCGCTGAAGTTCCTCTTTGCTGCCGGCGCTGCCGCCTCGATCCAGACCATCCGCGCCTTCGCCGAACGGGGCGTGATTCTCAAGCAAGGGTACGGCCAGACGGAAACTTCCATGCTGTGCTGTCTGGACGTGGACCAGGCGCTGCGCAAGGCCGGGAGTGTGGGGCGACCGCTCGAACATCTGGAACTGCGGGTGGTGAATCGCAAGAGTCTCGCGGGAAGCCCTGCCAACTGGGAAGACGTCGCCGCGTCCGGGGAAGAAGAACCCGGGGACATCTCGCAAGTTGGCGAAATCGTCGTGCGCGGTCCCATCACGATGTTGGCCTACTGGCGCCAGGAAGAAGCCACCCGCGAAACCTTGCGCGAGGGCTGGCTGCTGACGGGAGACCTGGCCCGCATCGATCGCGAAGGGTTCATCACCCTGGTGGGTCGCTCGCGAGAAATGTTCATCTCCGGCGGCGAGAACGTATACCCGGCGGAAGTAGAGGCCGCCTACCAGAAACATCCCGCAATTCTCGAAATTGCCGTCGTCGGGATCCCCCATGACGAGTGGGGAGAAGTCGGCTCCGCGTACGTAGTGATGGCGGCGGAATGTGACTGCGACCCACAGGCACTGCGCGAGTGGGGGCGGGAAAAACTGGCGAGCTACAAGCTTCCGCACAGTTTCCATGCAGTGGCTTCGCTACCGAAGACGGCCTCCGGCAAGGTTCAAAAACACCGACTGGGTTGAGTGTACCGCGCGCGGCTTTATCCGATGAAACAACGGGCTGCTAGCTGCGGAAGTAGTCGAAGACCGGATCGAGGTGGCCGCGGACGTATTGTTCCATCGTCTCGACCTGCTCCGCGTCGAAGTAGTCCGCGTAGCCGCCGACCTTTCCGCGCCGCACCTTGAAGGAGTCGGGGTCGTCCGGATTCTTCGGACTCAGGCGCTTGTTGTTGAAGAAATTCGTGCGCTCGAGTTCCTTCAGGTTTTCGAAGTCGGCGAACTCGACCGCCTCGGCGATCTCCTGCTCCGAAAACGGCTCATCGAGGAACCGGGACACCCGGCCCAGACCCCGCACCGGGTCGGCCCGGAGGTCTTCGTAGCGAACGACCAACGCATGCCCGTGCGCGGCCATGATGGGCGCCCACCCGTTCAGGTACTCGACGATGGACGGCAGGCCGATGGGCCCGCTCATCACGAAGTCGAACATAGACGCGTCGCGATCCACTCCGTAGAGCTCGACCTTGCGGTCACTTGCGCGCTTGGTCGACTGAAAGTACTCGGAGACCGCGACGTCGCACGGATTCCTGACGAGAAACACGATGCGCCGGTCGCCGAAGCTGCGGCTCCATTCCGCGTCCTCGAAGCGCTTCCGCAGGTATTGGCCGTGGGTAAAGTAGAACGTCGGGATCTCGGCGTTTTGTCGATGAAAATTGTCGAACTCGAGCAGCTGGGCTTCTTCGAGGCCGTAATGCTGCTGGTAGAGCCGCGAAAGCATGGCCCGCAGCCAGGTGCGACCGCTCTTGGCGCGCGAGAGCACCATTGCGTCGCAGGCACGGGCGTCCTGCCCCTCGCGCCACGCGCGATAGCGATGAGAAACCCACAACCGGGCTGGTTTGGGGATCAGAGAGGCTGCCACGGCCTCGCTGGTGGAGGTCTCGAGGTCTGTTCGCGACATCTCCGGGGGAGCCTAGCAGACGGACATCCGATTCGTCGTCTCTAATCCCGAGCGCAAATCGTGCGGTTCGGACTTGTCCGGAAGCCCGGCGACGCCACGAACGGGGCGAATGCCGGACGGTCCGTATTTCGCAGCCAGTCGGCTGGCCACCCCGCAAGACGAATTATCGTCCTATGTCGGGAACTTGAGTGGTAGCGGTGGCTGGACTTGAACCAGCGACCTACGGCTTATGAAGCCGTCGCTCTAACCGACTGAGCTACACCGCCAGAAATTTCCGACCCCGCTCCGAGGCGGCGCGAACACTAGCGCAAGGTCGTCGCCCGGCGAGCCATGGCTCGCAAAATCTCTCGGGCACTACGGTTTTGCGGATTCGACCGAGGCGGAGAGATTGGCCACGGCCTTTTCGAGGTTCCGAATGCGCTCCTCGAGTTGCGCAGTCGCATCGGAATCTCCGCCGGCGGGCGGCGGGGACGCGACATCGGCCTTGGCCACGAATCCCTCGATTGCAAAGCGCCCCACTTTGCCGACTAATTCGTCGAGATCTGCAATGACCTCTCCAATGCTCCCGGTGTGGACGAAAATCTCGCGCAGAGAATCGCCCTCGAAATCCTCCCGCGTAGAGACGCATTGCATGTCGAGACTGGCGCCGGCGCCAAAGCGCGTAAACGAGCCAAAGAGCACGTACTCGACTCCGACCTCGAGTCCCGATTCGATTGCTTCGGATCGCCGGGTGGTTGCCGCTGCGAGATCGTCGATGCGAACGACTTCAAATCCGCCGGCCTGCTCGATTCTCGACGAGAGCATGTCTGCCAATCCGTTGCGCAGGTAGGTCGGGTCGTCAGCACTGTGCACGACGATGGGCAAGATCGCGATCCGCACCGGTCCCTCGCCCTGGGCGAGACTTGCCGCGACCAGGATCAGCAGCGCGGCGCTCGCCGCGGCAATATTCGATGTTCGTTTTTGCAGAACAGATTTCTCCAAGTTGCGACCGCTGCTGGCGCGAGGCTGGGGCGCCGAACTGCGAAGAGCGATGCGCAGCCCGATGCCAGGGCGCGCGAAGTGTCTGTCATCGGGCGTGGGGCGTCAAGCGGAGGGCAGTTCTGCGGAACCGATTGGGGCTTTGACTGGCAGCCGAACCCAGAAGCGCGACCCTTCACCGGGACGACTTCTCACCTCGATCGAGCCGTCGTGATCGCGCACGATTCGATCGGTAATCATCAATCCCAGACCCGTTCCCTGATCGGGATCCTTGGTGGTGAAGAAGGGATCGAAGATCCGCTCGAGATTCTCTTCGTCCATCCCGATGCCCGAATCCTCGACGAGGAGACACACCGTCTCGCGTTCTCCATCCCTGTCGAGGGACACCCGAATGGCGACTTCTCCCCCTTCAGGTGTTGCCGCGATCGCGTTGCATACGAGGTTCAGCATGACTTGCTGAAGGTGCGAACTCACGCCAAAGACCGGCGGCGTCCCGGGCTCACAGTCGAGCACCAATTGAATGCCCGCGTCCTGCACTTCGGCCTGAAGTAACACCGCAACTTCTTCAGCCATGGTCGAAAGACACACCTGGCCGGGTTCGCCGCGCTCGGTACCCCCGTGAGCCAGTCGCGACATGCTCGAGACCAGCCCGCGGATGCGATCCAGTTCGGTGCAGGCCAGCTGGTGATAGGTCTGCCAAAACTCCGTGTCGTCGGGGGTATTGCGCTTCTCCGGGGCCAACGAGAGAAAGGTCTGAATCGAGACCAGTGGATTGTTGATTTCGTGAGCGAGGCCGGCCGCCAGGGTGCCGAGGGTTCCGAGCCGGTCAGCGCGTTGCACGTGGTGCTGGGCTGTGCGCAGGGCCGCGACGATGCGCGCGTTTTCGATCGCGATCACTGCCTGGGTCGCGATGCCTTCGAGCAACATCTGGTCGTCGGCCCCGAAGCGTTTGCCACCGCTGCGATTGTCTATCGCCAGCGCACCGATCACTCCGCTCGGACCGCGAAGCGGGACAACGAAGATTTCGTCTGCCGACACTTCGGTCAGCCAGTCGCGCAAGACGCGAGGGATATCCTGCGCTTGTTCGGCGCGCAATGTCCGCGTCGAACCGCGTTGGAGATCTTCGATGAACTCGCGTGCGTTGCTGCGGCGGATTTCGAGCTTCTGTATTTCGACGGCGACCTCGTCGCGAGGCTCCGCCCCGGCCCAGCGGAGTCGGTCGCCCGATTCGTCGAAGAACAACAGTGCCACGCCGTCGAATTCCAACTCTTCGTGGATAGCCTGCAGCAATACATCGATCACTCGCTCGAGATCCAGTTCCCTATGTAAATTCCTCGAAAGCTGGTTGAGCTGCGTGAGTTCCCGGATCAGCGAATCGCGCTCGCGGTCCAGGGCGTAGGCTTCGATTCCGCGTCGCAGGGCCATGCCCAGATCATCAGGAGACCAGGGCTTGGCGATGTAGCGATAGATGCTGCCATCGTTGATCGCGACGCCCAGGGTTTCTGCGTCCCCGTAGGCTGTGACCAGCATGCGAATGGTCTGGGGATCGATCTCTCGCACGCGTGCCAGGAACTCAACGCCGGTCATCCCCGGCATTCGCTGGTCCGACAACACGACGGCGATCGGGTTGTCGTTTAATATTTCGAGGCCCTCTTCTGCACTCGCCGCCGTCAGGATCTTGAAATCTCGTCGGAAGGTCAGCTCGAAAATTCGCAGGTTGTCGGGTTCATCGTCGACGTAGAGCACCGGAAACTCGCGATGGTCCATCAGACGCAAAGGACTAGGCCGCATCAACGCCTCCCCTGCGCACTCGTTCACTGCCCTCGGCTCGAACCCATTGATCACGGTGTCCGCGGTGTCGACTCAGCCTATCCACTCGTTCCCCTCTAGGAATGCAACGCGCGCGGAACGCGGCAATTGCAGGTAAATCTTTCGGCTGAAAACCCGACTAGATTGAGGCAAACCACTGGGCATCCGCGGGACAAAACCCGACGCTCAGCATGGGGATTTGCGATCGAGTCGATCGCATACAGTGCGACTGGAATTTGATCGAACGAGCGGAACGCGCTCAGACCGAAGCGGCGCTGAGCGCCAGCTCGAGTGCTTCGGACAAGGCTTCGAGCCCGCGATCATTGTGCAGCACCTGGTCGCTGATTTTCTCCACGGCATCGAGCTGCTGCGCAGCTGGATCGGCACTCCCGAGCTCTCGCGACTCGAGCGCACGCAGTGCTTCCAGGGTTTCGGGATCACCTACCCGTCCCCGCGCCTGCATGCGATCAAAGCGCACTACTTCATCGGCCGTGACCCAGAGCAAGAGGAAGGGCTGCCCTCCGGCGCGCAGTGCATCGACCTCGGCGGGATGACGAACCGAATCGATCGCATAGTCACGATCGCCCTGCATCTTTGCGAGCAGTCGTTCGCCCAGGACCCCGGCTCCCCCCTCGGCGCGTAATTCGCGCCCGGTCTCGATCATGCGCTCGCGACTAGGCTCGAGCCCCCGCTCGCCGAGAACATCGCGGATCACGTCGGACAACGAAAACGCCAGGTAGCCCTTGGCTTCCAGGAGTTTGATGACTTCGCCCTTGCCGGCGCCGTTTCGCCCCGCCACACCTACGATCATGCACGGACACCTAGTGCTTTGAATCGTGCGGGTCAAGCGCGGGAGCGACTCCCCCACCCATTGCGGGGCTCCAACGGCTCTGGCAGCCTGCGCTCCCATGCGAGTCTTCTTGACCGGCGCGTCCGGATTCGTGGGAAGTCGATTCATGCCCCGCTTGGTCGCGGAAGGCCACGAAGCCTTTGCCGCGGGGGACAACCTCGACATTCGCGACCTCGACCCGTTCGAGGCCGAACTCGTACGGGTAGCCCCCGATGCAATTGTTCACCTCGCCGCCCAAAGCTCGGTCGCAGCTTCCTGGCGCGATCCGGTCGACAGCTTCCGGGTCAACTACCTCGGAACACGCAATCTGATCGACATCGTCGAACGACGCATGCCCAGCACTCGCGTCCTCCTCGTGGGTACCGCCGACGGCTACATGACCACCCGGGCAGACGCTCTCGCCTACACAGAAGAAAGCGGCTTGCGGCCGGGCTCGCCCTACGCCCGCACCAAGGTCGCCTGCGAGTTGCTCGGTGCCCTCGCAACCGAGCGCGGCCTGAACATCGTGCGCACCCGCTCATTCAATCACACGGGAGCCGGCCAATCCGACACCTTCGTCGCCTCGAGTTTCGCCCGACAGATCGCAGAAATTGCAGACGGTATCCGCGAACCGAGAATGACCGTGGGAAACTTGGAATCGGTGCGCGACTTTCTCGACGTCGAAGACGTCGTCAGCGCATATATCTTGCTGCTCGACCCCGCAATCGAACCCCAAGTCTTCAATGTCGCGAGCGGCATCCCGCTGAAGATTGCGACGCTGTTGGAGACACTGATTGAGCTTGCGGGAATTGATCCCGAAGTCTCGATCAACCCCGAATACTTCCGGCCTACGGATAAATTGGTAGGAGATCCGGCGCGGCTACAGAGCGCTACGGGGTGGCGACCGAGAATTGCGTTGCGGGAGACGTTGGCGGGACTGCTTGGAGGGTGGCGTGCGGGGCGTGGAGGGTAAGGGCTTACGCGCTGGTGGGGTTGGGTTGTTGCGGGGCTTTGAGGATGAGGCTCGGGGGGCTTGCTTTACTGGGCTTGTTGCCATTTGCGCAATGAGGGAAAGGGCAGTTTCGGGAGTGGTAGCCGTTGATGGGCATTGCGGTGGCGCGGACAGTGGGTGAATGAAAGTTTACGGGTTGTGGTTGTATTTATTTTGTTTATCTGACGCATTATTAGGTTGGTAAGGGCGATGGTTTCTGCTACAGTAGAGGCATGGCAGTAATCAAGCAGCTCGAACTCGCTGACTTCGTCATGCAGAAGCGCATGACCTCTGGGCATGGCGGCCCGCGCAAAGGGGCTGGTGCCAAGCGGTTGGTGCGGGGCCAAGTGCCTCATCGACAGCGATCTAATTTCAATGAACTCACTCCTGCCCATGTGACGTTGCGCGTTGTAAAGGGGCTCTCGAACCTTCGGCAACGATCACTCGTGATGGAAGTGCGGAAGACCTTCGCCCAGGGGTGTGAGCGCGGCGACTTTCGGTTGGTTGAGTATTCCATCCAGCACAATCATCTTCACATGATCGTTGAGGCCGAGTCTCAGGATGCCCTCTCCCGGGGCATGAAGTCGATTGCTGCTCGGTTTGCATTGGCTGTGAATCGTGTCTTCAAGCGCACCGGTAAGGTGATTGCAGGCCGTTATCATGTTCAGCTTCTCACGTCCCCCACACAGGTGCGAAACGCGCTTCGCTACGTACTTCTCAATATCCGAAAGCACTTCAAACAGCGGAACGGGCATGCGCCGCCGGTGAAGATCGACGAGGCCTCTTCGGGCAGCCAGTTCGACGGCTGGCGCGCAAGCTCTGAGAGCTTGCGAGTGAAGGCAGCCACTCAGGAAGTAGTAGGAGTCGCCAAGGCAGCAAGCTGGCTCCTCAACAAAGGCTGGCGCAGACGCGGTCTAATCGACCTCTCCGCAATACCTGGCTAAAAACTCTCCCCCACCCCAACCCTCTCGCCGACGCCCACCCCGTCCGCACTACCAAACCGCCCTTTCCCTAACCGCCCAACGGGCAACCAAGCCGGGTAGAAGGATCCCCCCGAGCCTCACTCCCAAAGCCCCGTAACTAAATGAAAGCGTCAACGCCTCGCATGGAATGACC